>NZ_JARVRU010000027.1:0-44968 GCF_030209535.1 Lysinibacillus sp. fls2-241-R2A-57 | reverse complement strand
GAAAACGTATGTTCTGTAAAGAAAAAAGCACTTCATTCCTCCCACCTCTGAAGAATTGAGCTTTGAAACATTTATTCATAGAAGGAAGTGAAGCTATTGATTGATTACATGACTTTTGACGTGATGTGGATGGATGACATTATTGCACATGTTGAGTTAAAGCCGACTGACGGTGGCACACCATATGTCATTAACTATATTGAAGATTTTAACAAGCAATTTTCACCGACGATGGAGGGGCATATAACCTTAGAAGAACTGGAACGTTGGCTAAAATGGCGAACTTTCCCCCCTACTCGGGTCAACGCAAAAGAATTACTGGCTTCACTAGATATGCAAACCTATAATCGCTGGGGCATCGTGCGGAAAACACATGGTGTCATGGCAGATGATGAAATTTGGATTCGATTTAAAGGCGAAACACTCTCACATCGAGATGTTTGCTTACGCAAGGATCTATACTATCCTGAGGAACCAAATTTTCTAGAATTTCAATAAGTTAATTGGGGTGGTAAACCTCTTTAATTGGATTTTTTAAAGTTAACCGTTAAATATTAAACGAGCATAAAATTGCACGAAAGGAACAGATGAGGGTATAAAATCCTACTGATGATTAACCGCACCTGCATGTGGCTTGTAGCGACCAGCCCTTGCTTGGGATCAACAAAAATATTTGCCAAACCTCACCCAAAATTTCGCTTATTGAATAAAAAAATGCCCTCAATCTACTTATGTAGTGAGGGCGATATTTTCATATCAGGATTGTCATTAATCAAGCTGTTCTTTTATTTTATTTATTTCACTTAACGTTAATTCTGTAAATTCAGCAATGGTTTCCAAATCAATGCCTTTTTGTAACATCTTTAAGGCAATTTCTTGTTGCTTCTTTCTTTCTCCTTGTTCTATCCCCTTAGCTAATCCTTCTATCCTTCCATAATATTTCGCATCCTCTAGCTTCGCTTCCTCATCTAATAATTGTTCTACTCGGGCTTCATAAGCCAAACGTACTTCTGGAGATTGACTCAATTCTTGCCAAATAATTAAAGCATCTCGTATATTTTTATCCTCCTTCGCAATTTTCTCTAGTTCCAAATACATTTCTTCATAGACTCTTTCGTTTCTCACATCCACCATCCCCTTTGCTTGTTGAATGAAAATCGTCCCCGATCTACTAAGTAACGGAGTAGTCTTTTTCATTAAAGACTATAATTAATAAAACTGTTCCTTTAATTTATTTATTTCACTTAACGTTAATTCTGTAAATTCAGCAATGGTCTCCAAATCAATGCCTTTTTGTAACATTTTTAAGGCAATTTCTTGCTGCTTCTTTTTCTCTCCTCGTTCTATTCCTTGCTCTAATCCTTGCTCTATTCCTTGCTCTAACCCTTGCTCTAACCCTTGTTCTATCCCTTGCTCAATTCCTTGTTTTATACCCTTAGCTACCCCTTCTTTCTCCGCAAAATATTTTGCATCCTCTAACTTCGCTTCCTCATCTAATATATATTTCAAACGGGCTTCATAGGCATAATATTCTTCTGGAGATTGACTTAATTCTTGCCAAATAGTTAAAGCATCTTTTATTCTTTTGTCGTTCATAGCAAGTTCCTCCAATGCCAAATAGATTTCTTTATAGATTTTTTTCTTTCTTACATCAATCACCCCCAGGAACGATAACCAACTCACAAGTTCATTATCTAATGGGTTCAGGTTATTATTAAACCATTGCTTGATCAATTTCGCCTTGGCGTAATTGCGTCCGAATTTTGAATTGTGCCCGCACAATTCATTCCTTTAAAAATTCGTGACATCCGCCGGAGGCTTTATCTTCATTCAGCAGGTGTTTGGATACCCTCTAAAAAGGCCCATTTCCGCATTCATCTCACCATCTTCAAAGGTGGGAATCTTCTGCTGAATGAAGATAAATTTGTTCATTTCTATAAAGTGGATTTCAAGAACATCGTCAATTCTAAATTTTCTGTCATCTTCATACAGATGAAATGTAGTATGATAAGCATCAGTTTGCTCAAACAAACTAAAATTACAAATATTAATAGTAATTGTTGGTCTTAGTTTATGATAACCAAAACCTTTTTTAAGCTCTGAAGTGTAAATTTTTGACCAATAGTATAGTGTCCGCTTGATCATATCATGCTGATTGCTTAATTGAATTTCAATATTTATCGCTATATTCTCCTGAGTTTTCACTAGAATATCTAACCGCGATTGCTTATCATCTCTATGTTCACCACTAAATTCTTGACTCATAAAAGAGACTTCCTTAATAGCGCGGCGACCTGTTCGATTTAAAATTGCATTCAGAAAGAAAATCGTTAGGTCTTTATTTTTTTTATTTCCAAATAATTGCTTAAATGCGTAATCGACTTTGAGATCTACAAATTTTTCAAGTGGAATTCTACGTAATGCATTTTCACTCATCCCCATCACTCCAAATGATTTACCTCAATTATAGCATTTAAAAATAAAATTAAAAGTCAATAATACTTTCAACATCTTTTAAATTCTATAAATATAGTTAATATTATTCAGTATAATTTACTCAGGCCAACACATATTTTCCTATCAAATTTGCATTAATAACTCCGAAAAATCTTCTTCAGAAAAGACCGCAATATTATTTCTTCTTAACAAGGCAGTAGTTACACCTACGCCAACTAATTTTGTACCATTGAAATCTCCATTGTAAATCATTGCACTGCCACAGGATGGACTATACTCTTTTAAAATAACCTTAGTTGCACCTAGTTCGAGAGCTTTCTGTAAAGTTGCATATGCACCTTTTAAATAAAGCTCCGTTACATCACGGCCAGATTTTTCAACCACTTTCGCTTTTCCAGCAAGAACGTCTTCTCCATCTCCACCTACAATTTCAGCAGGCTCACGAGGCGTCGAAAAACCTCCCATAAGTTCAGGGCATACAGTTACCGCCTTATTTTCTAACACAAGCTTTTGAATTCTTTCATCTAAACTATCTGTTCCGTTATAGCGTACCTTTAATCCTGCTAAGCAAGAACTTATTAAAATCATATTTTCCCTCTTTTCATATAATTAATTCCCTGAAAGAATCTTAACACTATTACATAATCATATTCAAAGGTTATTACAATTTTATGCTATGATACAATATTCCTATCAACGTCTTTACCTAAGGAGGGAATAAATGTCAGACAAAATTATTATCATGCCCTATAATGATGAATGGATAAAAGAATTTCAAGATTTAGGCTCCTCACTGCGCAATGCTTTAGGAGATGCTGCCATAAGGATTGATCATATTGGCTCAACATCTATACCTAACTTGGCAGCTAAGCCAATTGTTGATGTGCAAGTTTCTGTAAGCTCTTTAGACACATTAGATTCCTATAGAATACAACTAGAAAATCTAGGTTTTGTCTATAGAGCAAACAATCGAGATATTACTAAACGCTATTTTCGTGAAACACCCGGTAATAAAAGGATACATATACACGTTCGAAAAGCTGGTAGTTGGGCTGAACAGCTTGCATTGTTATTCAGAGATTATATGAGAACACATCCGGATGACTGTAAACGATATGAGGAATTAAAATATGCTCTTGCTAAAAGATACGAAAATAATCGACAAATGTATACTGAATCAAAAGATAAAATCATATGGGAAATAATAAGAAAAGCGGATAAATGGAGTCAGCGTACTGGCTGGAATCCACCAAGGTCAGATGCTTAATTTTTTTGCTTTACTATATAAGAGGAGGAAAAAACATGGTTGAATTTACAATTTGTTTTCTTAAGAAGGGTGACCAAATATTATTGCTAAATAGGGATTTTCCAGAGTGGATGGGGGCTTGGAATGGTGTAGGTGGAAAGATTGAGAAAAATGAAACGCCACTGGCTGGTGCATTACGAGAAATTAAGGAAGAAACGGGCATCTCACTTCAGGATATTACATACAAAGGAAAAATAACGTGGACTGACGGAATCACTAACTTTGGCTGCATGTATGCCTTTATTGCTGAATTACCAGAATCCTATCCATATGCGACACCGATTAAAGTCGCAGAAGGCATTCTCGATTGGAAAGATCTATCATGGATTTTTCACCCTCAAAATGTAGGAATAGCAAATTTAAATTATTACTTACCAAAAATGTTAGAAGAAACAAACAACTATGAATATGTATTTACATATAAAGAGAGTAAATTGATTGACGTTACTACTACTCCATTAGAACAAATCTTTTCTGTATAGATATAACAATGCCTCGTAAACGCAAACATCAACGTTTACGAGGCTTTACTAGTTATCCTGCATTAACGGGCAGTAATTATCTGTACCTAAGATAGGTGGAGACTCACTGCCCGTAAATGCTCGATTCGTTCAACTAATACTAAGTGGGGATGAAAAAAACCACTTAGTAAAGTTTCTCTTTATTTTCTTGGTTGTGCAAATCGCATTCTACACATGGACCAATTAAATGATGTTTTTTGAATTTCATCATGAATATCCCACAAATTATCAACTATTCGTACTTCAACATTACGCTTAAACAATTCCTCAAACAAATTTTCCACTTCAATTTTAGCAATTGGAATTTGTGTAGTTTCACTTGTATAATAACCAGCATTTTGGTCTTGTAGTGTGAATCCATTACTATCAAATTCATATAAGTAAAGATTCGTATTTTTCATCGTCTCAAACCACTTGCTTTCAATAACAATAACGTGTGAACACGATGTCGATGCTATATAGGCTCGTTTATCCTGTTCGGTTGTATCGGCACCAATATGATAGCAAACTCGTGGGCAATTTCTAGGGATTAAAAAGTTAGGTAAACATGTTTCGTTGATTGCCCATACTAGCCCTTTTTCTGGATCTAAATCTAATCGATCAGGTAATCGTGGATAGAATACTGTAATATCACTTTCCTCACTGACATGAACTATACGCACATGCTCCCCTCCTTTATTTTCTTAATTTAAATACGATAAAATCTGCACAATGCAAATCTTCCTCGAATTGTGGATACTTTGTAAGCATCTCTTTTGAAGGCATCGGTTCGATAACGTCTTCTATCGTAAATCCTGCTTGAAAAATTGCTTTCATATAGCTCGTTAATGTTCGGTGATAAAAAACAATTTTTTCATCTGAATCTAGCGGAAGCGTTTGATCATATACACCTTCATAAAAATATCGTTGAACCTTCCAATACTGTTGGTCAAGACTTTCATTTCTTATCCATCCACTATTAGGCGTAACAAAGCAAGGATGAAGAATCGAAAAGATCAAAGTGCTATTTGGTTTTAACAGCCGATACATCTCACTCAAAGCTTCCTTATAATTCTCTAAATCTTGAAGAACCATATTGGAAACAATACAATCAAACTGTTCATCTGCTAAAAAATCTAGTTTTTCGCAATTTCCATATTCATATTGTATAGTGACTTCCTCCTGTGTTCTTTCCCTTGCAATTTCTAGCATCTTTTCTGAATAATCAACAGCTGTGACAATAGCCCCTTGTTGAGCAAGTTTTCTACTTAAATAACCTTCACCACATCCTGCATCTAATAGCCTTTTCCCTTCCACCTCTTCCAATAATAAAAAAATGGCCGGATTTAATAATACTTCACGGTGTATATCACCATGTTCATCGTAGTTTGCTGTAAACCTTTCTGCATGTAGATTCCAGCGTTTAATCGCCTCTTCTGTCGGTACTGTTCTTGCCATACAATTCCCTCATCTCTGTATAGAATCGTAACGTTACGTCCCTTGTGCACATTACCATTTTTTCATATACACAAAAAAAGTTATAGACTTATATTTCATTTTTTTATACCATGTAGATAGAGGCATGCCATCTTTTAAAAAAACACAAGCCAGAAATCCCCAATCGGATTTCTGGCTTTTCTAATTCAAGGACTGGATTGAGTTTTGATCGGCAATGCATTGTCTAAAGTTGCCTGTCGTTTAACAGTTACCCATCTTCCACATAACATAACAATTAATGCAAAAAATACGATGACTCCTGCAAATACAAGCGCTGCCTTATAGCTATTATAAAACGCCACAAGCTGACCAGCGATGATTGGACCGATAATTTGTCCAAATGCATAAAAAGTTGTTAACAAAGATACTACCGGACCGCTTTGTGTCGGGAATAACTGGCGCGCATAGGAGGTCGTTAACGTTACAATTCCTACAAATGTTAAGCCGAATAAAAATGACGATAATAAAACGCTCCATGCTGTTTGTGAAAATACTGGTAACAAGATACCTATCACTTGTAATATGTATGCCACAAACAAAATCTTAATTGCTGAAAACTTTTCTAATAGCACAGTCCAAACAGGTGCTGACGGTATGGCCGCTACTCCAACAATGACCCAGCTATACGATGAGTACTCTTGGAGTGAAGGAATATTATGAATGATATCTACTAAAAAAGTACCTGTGATAATATAGCCTAACCCCTCTAAGCCATATGCGACAATCAGCCATGGCATAAAGCCCGTTGTCATTTTTGCATCAGAGGATTTAGCGGTTTTCACACTATCCTGTACATCCAAATCTCTCCAAAGTATAAATGTCATCACTAAAAACACAGCAGATAAAATCCCTAAGCCGACCCATGTACCTTGCCATGCAAAACGCGCTTCAATAGCTGGTACAAATAAACCTGAAATAGCAATTCCTAATCCAATACCACCAAATAAATAGCCTGACCATCGTGTAAGTGAATGCTTTGCTAAGTAATCCATAATAATGCTCGATGTTAATACAAAAATAAGTCCCCCTGTGATGCCTGCAATCAGACGAAGCGCAAGCCAAACACTGTATATTTCAATGATTCCCATAAGAACAATAGAAAGGACATTCAAAACAACACTTAGCAATAAAAAGTTCTTTTTTTGGCGATTGATAAATCCTGCCCACAACGCGCCAATAAAATAGCCGATATAATTACTTGATGCCAAAAATCCTGCAACTTCAAACGAAAACCCGACATCATTACGCATAAATGGCAAAATTGGCGTGAATGCAAATCTACTAATTCCCATTGCTACTACAAGTAATAGCACCCCTCCAAATAAAATTCCAACATGCTGTCGATTCATCTCATCCCCACCCCCAAAAAACTTTTTGTAATTAAAAGGATACAGAGTGAAAATTAATAAATCTAATATATAATTTATATAAAAGGATAAATTTTTTTTATAAAAGGTGGATACATAATGAATTTACATGCTCTTAGATTATTCACAAAGGTAGCTGAACTCAACAGTGTTTCTAAGGCAGCACAAGCTCTAATGATTAGCCAACCTGCCGTTACCATCCAAATAAGAAATTTAGAAAAGGAACTTGGCTTAACTCTTTTAGAATCGAAAGGCCGAGGAATTACTTTAACACAAAATGGGGAATTTTTATTTAAACAGGCTCAGCGATTATTTGATTTAGAATTGGATATTGAACACAAATTAGAGCAATTAAAAAACACTGGTAATGAAGATTTACAAATCGCTTCTACCCATGTTCCATCCCATTTTTTATTACCAAAATGGCTCGCAAAGTATAAGCATGCCTATCCGACAACTAATATCCACATAAAATCAGCTAATTCCCAGCAAGTTATTGAAGAATTACTTCACTATAAGGCTGATATTGCTTTTATCGTAAAAGAGGACGGTCATCATCCTGATATTGATTATCAATTCCTCATGAATCTCGATTATTGGTTTATCGTCCCATATGGACATCCACTGGCAGATCAAAAAGTGACTTTAGCGGAATTAATGCAAGAGCCATTTGTTTCACGAGAAGATGGTAGCTCTACAAAAGAATATTTAAACGCCTTATGTAAGGTTCATAAAATCCCACCGCCAAGAGTAGGGCTGCAACTGGATGGTATCAATGAGTCCATTCATGCCATTGCTGCTGGGTATGGTACGATGCTAGCTCCATCCATAGCGGCTTCCAGCTTTATTCAACGGCAGCAAGTAGCCCGTGTTTTTATAAAAGACATCGACATCCAGCGCCCCATTTTTCTTTGTACACGAAAAAATGAACAAAATACCTCTTCGACCTTTAATGCCTTTATTAACATCATCAATAACTCAATTTCATAATTTTAAAAGCTTGAACTACACAAAATTTGTACAACAGCGAATGGAAGTGTAGTCTTTTTTATTCACAAAATTTGTAACTAGCCCTCTCTCAATGGCTCATTTCCATAACGTGTGGTTGATTTTTGTTCCGACTGGGGGACTTTTTTAGGGCATCCGATGAGCCGCTTCACTCGCGGTGCTCGATGCCGGGTCTCAAATGAAAGACGCTAAAATAATTAACGGAATTTTGTGATAAACTGAAATTAAGGATAATGAAAGGAATTGATTATATTTATGGATATTAGAAAACCTAACGATTCGGAACTCAAAAAGGTTTTGGAGCTTTCTCCTCAAGCTGTATTTGAAGGTACATTGAGTGAAGTAAAACCTACTAATGAAAAAGTCGAACAACTTGTTAAACCACTACTGGAAAAGGGATGCTATTACTTAATAGCTACAGAAGAAGATAAATTAATGGGCTGGGTTCTTTTAGGGACAAATAAAGATCAGTTTACCGATAAGATAAACGGATTTATTTATGAACTATTTGTTTTAGTAGAATACAGAGGAAAAGGAATTTCTAAACGATTAATGACAACAGCCATTGACCAACTAAGACAACAAGGATACTCTGAAGTTCGTCTTAGTGCTTTTTCCGAGAATAATGCTATTAAACTGTACGAAAAAATGGGTTTTAATACAAGAACCGTTTCTATGAGTCTGTCGTTATGAAAGAAAATATAAAATAATAAACAAGCTCTTCTAAATAATATACCAGCTGTGTTGATTAACCATCTTTATCCTCCCTGATTTATTAAAAGGCTCTGCCTTCCACTACTGGCTACTCGCTTTCCTACAGGCGAGTGTCGAGCTGCTTCCTCCGCTGGTGTTGCCGCTGACACTCCGTTAAAACAATGTTGTTGCTGTCGCTTCGCTTTCGCACATATAAAACTTTTGTTGCTGACGCTTCGCTTTCGTACATATAAAATATTTGCTGGTGACGCTTCGCTTTCGCACATATAAAACATTTGCTGTCGCTACTTTAGCACTTCGCTTTCGCACAGAAAACATACACTTCGTGCAGGGTCTCGTCTGTCTCACTTTTCCCGCAGGAGTCGAGTAGCCTTAAGCTATAATCAGTTAAAGTCTCCCAGCCGGAACGGAAATCAACTACATGGCACACGTTTAAAAACATCATCCTAATTTTTGGCATTGATTCATCTCAATGCTTATAAAAGCTGTAAAAAATAGCGGAATCTATTCAAAAGTCCGTATCGCCCTATTAATATTCGTTTTTATGTAGACTAATCACTTCTAATGTCCTATAATAATCCATGCATTCATCAATAAACGAACATTAAGGTGGTTTTTATGACTTATTATACGTCAATTTTCAAAGGGACAGCTTTTTCAAGTAAGTCTCCTACAGAAGTACAAATATTAAAGGATTATTTATTCTTCATTAATGTTAATGGAATGATTGAAAAAACAGTAGCTCCTGAGCATGCAGATTATCCAAATCTATTAACTACATATCAACATCAAGAAAATTTCCATCAATTAGCTGACGGTCAATATTTCTTTCCAGGCTTTGTCGATTTACATGTACATGCACCACAATGGGCACAAGCTGGAACTGCATTAGATATTCCACTTTATGACTGGCTAAATACATACACATTCCCTATCGAATCGAAATTCTCCGATTTAGAGTTTGCACAAAAGATCTATGAAGATTTAGTAAGTACTCTTCTTGCAAATGGAACTACTACATCACTCTATTTTGCAACTGTCCATAAAGAAGCGAGCCTGCTATTAGCGAAAATTTGCGCTGAAAAAGGGCAACGAGGTCTAGTTGGGAAAGTTGTGATGGATGATCCTGAACAAAATCCAGACTATTATCGTGATACAAATACGCAAACTGCATTAAAAGATACTGAAGAATTTATTTTAGCTGTGAAGGAATTAGCAAAATCAACAAAACAAGGTGTTTATCCAGTTGTCACACCACGCTTTATTCCAAGCTGTACAGACGATGCATTACAAGGTCTAGGAGAATTAGCTGCTAAATACGATACGCATATCCAATCTCATTGTAGTGAAAGTGATTGGGAGCACGGCTACGTAAAGGAACGATTTAAGAAAAATGATGCCTTTGCCTTACATGATTTTGGCCTATTAAGTGACAAATCAGTGATGGCACATTGTAATTTCTTAAATGATGACGATGCACAATTATTTGCTGAAACAGGCACTGCAATTGGTCATTGTCCAATTTCCAATGCTTATTTTGCAAATAGTGTCATTCCAGTTGCCCGCTTCCAAGCAAAAGGTGTTGATATCGGATTAGGGTCCGATATTTCAGGCGGTTTCTCCCCTAGCCTATTCGATAATGCTAGACAAGCAGTTATGTCATCTAGAATGCTAGAAGACGGTGTCGATACATCTCTTCCTGCCGAAAAACGCGGTGTCCCAAATTCACGTATTACGATTACAGAAGCATTTTATTTAGCGACAGCTGGTGGCGGAGAAAGCTTAAGCCTTCCTATTGGCCGTTTACAGAAAAACTATACGTGGGATGTACAAATCATCGATACAAACATACCATCTGCAAAACTTCCTATATTTGATTACAAGGAAGATTTACAGGATATCTTCCAAAAAATTATGTATCTTGTGCGCCCAGAAAATATTCGAGAAGTTTGGGTACAAGGAAATAAGGTTCACGCTAGAGCATAGATAGTCTCTTGCGTAAAAAAATTACAATTTTGAGGTGTACATCTTAGTGGAAACGCAACATAACAAATTAGCTAACGATAAAATGAAAACTCAGCAGTTAACAGTTTTACCAGATGAAAAGGTGTCATTCGGCCAATCAGCCCTACTTGGTTTACAGCACGTTATGGCAATGGACGTTTACGTAGTGCCCTTTTTAATTGCCATGTTAATCGGTTTACAATCAGGTCAATCCAGCGCATTGATTCAATCGACATTCATTGCAGCAGGGATTGCAACGATTATCCAAACCCATTTTTGCATGAAGCTACCGATAGCCCAAGGTCCTTCATATGTTCCTCTTGGTGCCATTGTAGGTATTTATGCAGCAAGTGGGGGTGGAGATCTTGGTTGGAGCACTGTGCTAGGAGCAAGTTTAATCGGCGCCATCTTGGTTATTATTTTAGGTTATACAGGTATATTCAATAAAATCGTGAAAACTTTTATTCCTCCACTTGTCGGAGGGACAATTATCTTTGTTGTCGGTCTTTCTTTAATGCCAGTAGGTTTAAATAATAACATTTTTAACGCAGCAGGTGCATCTATTAACCAAAACATCTATTTAGCTCTTATTTCTGCTACCGTTCTTATCATTTGCGTTATGCTAGGTGCAGTTTTTCATAAAAAAGGTCGCGTATTTCGTATCACTTCAGTAATCATCGCTTTAGTCGCAGGTAGTATTGCCGCGAATATTATGGGTGTATTAGATTTATCAGCCGTATCACAAGCAAAATGGTTTAGTATGCCTCAAATTCCATTTGCGGATTTTGGCTTCACGTTCAATTTTTCCGCCATCATTACAATGGTTATTATTTATATCGTCTTAATGGCAGAAACTACAGGTACGTGGTTTGCAGTGAGTAATGTCATCGATAAACCATTAACAGATAAACAAATTAATCGTGGGGTTATCGGTGAAGGCATTGGCTGTTTCGTTGCCTCTTTACTAGGGTCAACTCCTGTTACTGGCTATTCAACAAATGCAGGTGTCATATCGATTACAGGTATCGCAAGTCGCCGTGTTTTTATTGCCGCAGGTTTTTGGTTCATCTTATTCGGCTTCTCCGGTAAATTAGCTGCTCTAATTTCTGCTATTCCATCAGCAGTTATCGGTGGTGTATTCGTTATCGTTTGTGGCATTATTGCAATCAGTGGTTTACAAGTAATGAAAAATGAAAACATTGGTGAAAAGGAAATGTATGTAATCGCAGTACCGGTGATTTTAACATTAGCCCTAACACTACTTCCTAAAGATTTCTTATATTCATTACCAACAACCGTTCAATATTTATTCGGCTCTCCAATAGCAACTGCTGCTATTGTAGCCATATTGTTGAATAAATTGTTGCCTAGTGTGAAATAGCTTTTAAGCTCGATGCACAGCTCTCTTATTCATATAAAAGAGTTGTGTATTTTCTTTTATTTATGTTCTGTTAAATATTAATGTTGATAATTAAATAAAAAACAAGGGAAACCAAATTAATAAGGTTTCCCTCTTTTTATGACTAATCTTTTGTGACTATTGAACTTCTACAACAAATGTATAGGAAATTGTTCCGTTAGTCCATTCTGCTAATACTTCATAGATATACTTACCTTTACTTGAAGGAACGATTATTTGATTTGCCTTTTGTTCGATTTCTTTTTCTAGTCCTTTTTCATTCCATAAATAAACTTTAATATCTGGGTTTCCCTCAATCTTAATATAAACCTTTTGATTTGGAATTGTGCTAATTGATTCCATATGCTCTGCCATTTGGTTCGGAGATGCGTGGTCTGTTTGCACAACTTCAGTACCTAAAACTTTTTTTCTTTCCCATTTATAACCGCCTTTTTCCATCTGATATTCCGTACCATTAATAATAATTAATCCAGTATAAGATGGAGGAAATTCATTATCTATATCTTCAGTTCCTTTATCTACGTTATTTGAACAACCCGTTATCAAAAATATAGAGAACATTAATATAATTACAAAAAAATGTTTTAATCCCAAAATATCCCCCTTTATTGATTATACGATAGTTTTTTTAAAAGTTTCAGTTCTTTATCCTTATTCAAACCATGATGTTAATAGAAATTCCTTAATATTGTATTTTGTCTTTCGTTACTGCGGCTATCAACAAACACAAACTAAGCAAGGGAGTTGTCGAGATATTTGGTAGCCATATAACATGAAAAAACTATCAAAGAAGGCTTTATATAAGTCTTCTTTGATAGTTTTTATAGCTAGCTGTCACCAATATGCCAAAGAACGTTTCTTCATCGCTTCCCGATATTGCTCGGTTGAGATTGGCAATGCTTTATTTGTTTGGTAATCCATAATGACACCATATCTTCGAACAACATCCATTTGGTTAATTTCACCTTTGTTGTACATTTGCTCAACTTCTATCGGATCTGTCTCCAGCCATCTATGGCGATTTTTGCGAATATAATCGCGTTCTTTTAATGTAGCAGCCATATCAATTTCGTAAGCGTCCATATCGCGGTCAATTTCATGGATGACTACGCCGTAATCAAGCTTCGCACGTTCAAGCGAAACATATTCATCAATAACGTCCTCTAATACAGCTTTGACATCCCGTGCTAACGGATCGCCTAAACCCCCTCCTCCAGCTGAAGGACGTGTAAAGGTATCGCCTTTCTTCAATTCAATATTGGAGAAGATCGTACCTAAAAATTCTTCACCCTCTTTGTTTGGATTTAAAATGGCTCCCTGTGCGATAGAAGGTAAGCCGCCCATAATCCCCCATGTAATGGAGCGAGAACGATCACAGCAATAGGACATCACTGTTTGGTTTACATCCGTTAAAATACCTCCCTTTTCTACACCACAACCGCCACGGTATTTACCTGGACCAGCAGAATCTATAATGATTTCATGCTTCGTTGTAACAACCGGTGACAAACGCTCTTGCCCTTCGCATGGTTGAACACTCAAGCCTACCCCAAACACTGGTGAGGTAGTATTCGCACCATCACGGTCAATACGTCCACCATGGCCACCCGCCATCCAGTCATACCACATAAAATATTCACTACTATCTCTCCGCTGATCGTACCCACCTATTAATAAATACTCTAAATTAAATGAACATGCGATAGCGCGTTCAGGCATAATATTTGACCATAATTCGAAGCAAGCATTCATAATTTTTTCAAACGCCCCTGAACAATAGCCAGAGACAGCTACTGGGCTAGGTGCATTGACGACAGAGTTTTCGGGAAGATAGATTTTAACAACACGATAAAACCCTGAGTTCAGAGGAATCTCTGGGAAAAATGTTTTGGTTCCTGCATAAGTACCAGAAAGTGCTGAGCCAAACCCTGCATTTAAAAAACAGCTAATATAAGGATGTGAATCACTTAAATCATAAGCAATTTCATCCTCCGTAATCGTCATTTTCACACGAATTGGGATGAGGCCATCTCCTAATTGTGGGTCCATATCGATATAGTCCACCGTTTCCCATTGACCTTTTGGTAAAGCTTTAATTTTTGCCCTCATTAATCGTTCAACATAATTTTGGACTTCTTCAAAAGCTACTAGCACTGTCTGAATACCGTACTTTTCTATCATTTCCTTGAGTTGTTTCTCTCCAACTTTCGCCGCTTCCACTTGAGACCGTAAATCTCCAATACGTTCTTCCGGAATACGCATATTCATAACAATAATCTTCACTACATCGGATAAATATTGACCTTTACTATAAATGCGGACAGGGGGGATACGTAGACCTTCCCCGTAATGTTCCTTAGCTGTAATATCAAAGGAACCTGGATTAGAACCGCCGACATCTGCCCAATGTCCATTTGTTTGCATGAGTGCAATTAGTTTATCATCATGGAACACTGGTAAAATCACACGTACATCACTGAAATGCGTTCCCCCACGATAAGGATCATTTACTAAAAATACATCACCTGGATGGATATCATCAGCGAAATCCTCTAAAACAGCTTTTGCCGTTAAATGCAATGTCCCTACATGTACGGAAATATCTTGCGTTCCTTGCATCACGGTATTCCCCTGTGCATCGCATAATGCACAGCTGAAGTCTCGATTATAAATAACAAACGAGTAGCATGTCCGCAGCATTTGTTCAGCCATTTGATCGACTAAATTCACAAAACCATTTTTTAATACTTCAAATGTTACTGGGTCTAGATGTGTGACCTTTTGATTTGTCGCCAATTTCGTTGTACTCAAAGTCAATTCCTCCTTATCGCGTTTTAGTTCACCGTAATAATGATATTTTTATAGGCATCTACTTCCGCTGTAAATCCTGGCGGAATAACAGTCGTCGTATCTAGCTGATCGATAATAGCTGGACCAACAAATTGCGTATAAACAGGAATTTTATCGCGATTATAGACATTTGTTTCAACATATTTACCTTCAAAATAAACAGGACGTGTTTCTTTGAAAGCATCTTCAAGCGATCCTTCAGGAGCATACTCCGGGAAATTAGGCTTTGGCACTGTACCTATCGCCGTTACACGTAAGCCAAATATTTCTACTGTTTGGTCCTTATCGGAAAACGCAAATTCTCGTTCATGTTCTTGATGGAATGCTTCTAGAATAGCGTCTAAGGAAGTTATTTGATCGGATACGAGAACAGCTAGAGATCGCCACTGTCCCTTATAACGAAGATCTATATAATTCGTTAATGACGATGTATCTTCTGCTATCCCTTCCTCTTCTAATAACGCTTTTGCCTCATCTCGCAATTCACTAAATTGATTTGTCAGTTCCTCTACACTTACTTCATCTAGTTTTTTCACATACGTTTTAGAAATATCATGACGTACATCTACAAGTAAACATCCCATTGCTGCAGCTACACCTGGATGAGTAGGAATAATGACTTTTGGGATGTTTAAATCTTTTGCCAAATATGCACCGTGTAATGGCCCTGCACCACCAAAAGCTACAAGGGCAAAATCACGCGGATCATAACCTCTCCGTACTGAAATCAAGCGAACTGCATCACTCATATTGGCATTGGCAACCTCAATTATGGCACTTGCCGCTTCCTCCACAGATTGATCGAATGCATTTGCGATTTTTTTCACAGCATCTCTTGCTGCCTCTTTATTTAACTGCATCGTCCCATCCAACAAATCCACACCTAGACGCCCTAATACTAAATTTGCATCTGAGTTAGTTGGTTCAGCACCTCCTCGGCCATAGCATGCTGGACCTGGTACTGCCCCTGCACTTTGTGGCCCATTACGTAAAGAACCGCCTTCATCTTTCCAGGCGAGGCTACCTCCACCGGCTCCTATTGTTAATATTTCAATGCTCGGGAAACCAATTGGATAACCATATTC
Source organism: Lysinibacillus sp. fls2-241-R2A-57 (assembly GCF_030209535.1). Lineage (NCBI taxonomy): Bacteria > Bacillati > Bacillota > Bacilli > Caryophanales > Bacillaceae > Lysinibacillus > Lysinibacillus sp. fls2-241-R2A-57. Next base: position 28,760 of record NZ_JARVRU010000027.1, on the reverse strand, counting down.
TATAGACCAATCCTTTGTGATCCGTATATCCCCCTTATACATCAGTGAAATATCAGTACTTGTACCACCCATATCTAAGCCAATTGCATTGTCAAATCCGCACAGCTTTGCAATATGCTTACTTGCAATTGCTCCAGCAGCTATCCCGGAACTTGCCAATCTAACAGCATAACGAGGAACTGTACTTGAAGTCATGACACCGCCACCAGAATGTAAAACTAATATTTCTTCTTCATAGCCCTTTTTCTGCATTTCATTGCTTAACTTACTAATGTAATTACTCATAATTGGCCCAAGAACGGCATTGATAATCGTTGTACTCATACGCTCATGCTCAAAAATTTCCGGAAGCACCTCACTTGAGATACAAACGTACACATCCGGTAATTCCTCTTTTAAAATTTTTTTGACTTTCGCCTCATTGTCCCCGTTCACATAAGCGTTGATGAAGCACACTGCAATGGATTCTGTTCCTCGACGTTTTAATTTTTTTGCTAATAAACGAACTTCCTCTTCATCAATAGCTTGATGAATATTTCCTTCATAATCTATTCGTTCTGTCACTTCAAATCGATCTCGTCGCTGAATATAGGGCCTGGCAGTATCCTTGTAAGTATCCCAAATATCTTCCTTCGTCCCCCGACGAATTTCTGTAACATCTCTAAAACCCATGGTAGTAATAAGAGCTGTTTTCGGTAGCTTTCGCTCAATTAACGCATTCGTTCCAACCGTTGTGCCATGAGAAAAAATTTTAATATCCTTCCCATTTAAATTTGCTTTTTCTACTCCATTTAAAATTCCTTGTTCTGGGTTTGAAGGTGTAGACGACGTTTTTGTGACAAATACTTCTCCCGTCTCTTCATTAAAAACAAATACATCAGTAAACGTTCCACCGACATCAATTGCTAAACGACTTTGTGTCATAGCTCTACCTTCTTTCGTTTAATAAATTTCAAAAAAGCTATACGCCTCAGCGTAATTTGTTACTTTGCTTTCACTAAAAACTTATTTATGTGTATGAAGTTAATGCCTCAAGCGGATGCCCCAGATTTTTTTAAGTTATTGCGGACAATTTGAAAAAATCTGGGCCATTACACTGAGGCATATGTGACATATATTTTTTTGTTGTCTATTTTAAATTTCTTTCACAATAAACTTTTTACTCGCTTTTGGTGCCAATCGTAATTGTTTTAAACGTTGTAAAGAACTCTTTCGCTGCTTGCCCCTGCTCACGGGCACCCGTACTTGAGTTTTTCATTCCGCCAAACGGCGCTTGAGGCTCAGCTCCACCCGTTTCATCGTTAACCTGTACAAGTCCAACTTCACTACGATTAATAAAATCAAATGCTTTTGGAATGTTATTTGTATAAATAGAAGCACTCAATCCAAAATTAGAATCATTCGATAATCGAATCGCTTCTTCATAATCCTTTACTTTGATGACAGCTAAAACTGGTCCAAAAATCTCTTCATGAGCAATCGACATCTCGTGGGTTACATTCGTAAAGATGGTTGGATCAATATAGTATCCTTCTGACACACCTTTTGTAAGGCCTCCGCCAAATACAAGCTCCGCACCCTCATTTTTTGCTTTTTCGATGGCGGATAAAATAGAATCGTACTGCCCTTTGGATGACACAGGCCCCATCGTGACACCAACTTCAATTTTTTTAGCTTCTTCGATTAATTGCTCTAATACCTTTTCATAAACTGTTTCCTCGATGTACACTCGACTAGTTGCTGTACAACGCTGTCCCGTTTGCTTCATCGCACCTTCAATTGTTAATTTTGCAGCTTGATTTATATTAGCATCAGCTAAAATGATCGCTGCATTTTTGCCCCCAAGCTCGAGCTGAATTTTTTTATGAGTAGATCCAGCAGTATCTAAAATACTTTGCCCCACACTATTCGAACCTGTAAATGTAATCGCCTTTACTTCAGGTGCCTCCAATAATACTTGCCCCACCTTTGAACCGCGACCTTTCACAACATTTAACACATTTTTTGGCAAACCTGCTTGTTGAAATAATTCTCCAATTAATTCACCAGTTAAAGCGCTTTCAATAGAAGGTTTCCAAACAACTGTGTTGCCGCACACCAATGCAGGTGCTATTTTCCAAAGTGGAATAGCGACAGGGAAATTCCAAGGAGTTATAGCAGCGACGACGCCAAGCGGTACACGCATTGTGTATAATAATTTAGCTTCATTTGCGGAAGGTAACACTTCACCTGTTGCACGCATTCCTTCTTGAGCAAAATAACGCAAAATGGAAGCACCACGTTTAACTTCACCAAGCATTTCATTTTTCGTTTTACCCATTTCACTCGAAGCTATTTCAGCAACTTTATCCATATTTTTCTCAAGTAAATCTGCTGTTACGCGTAAAATTTCTCCACGTGCAACAGCAGATGTAGTTTTCCATCCTTCAAATGCTTCCTGAGCTGCACCGATAACTTCTTTCGTTTCATCTATTGTCAAAAGCTCCACTTGGCCAATACATTGAGATGGTTTCGCTGGATTAAATTGTTCACGTATTTCTCTGACGATCGTTGTCATAAAACTCCTCCTTCAAATAATAATTGTTTACACCTACCATCAATTTTTTTCAACAATTGTTTTACGTATATGGTCAAATGTCTCGTCTAAAATACGTAACATTTCATCTAGCTCTACTTTTGATAGAATGAGAGGTGGAGAAAAAACAACTGTATCTTGATCATACGTAACCGTTCGTAGAATCAATCCACGTTTCATCGTTTCCTGAACAAAAATCGGACTAAGAGCCGTCTCGAACAATTCACCCGTCTCACGGCTCTTTACTAATTCAATAGCTCCAAGTAATCCAAGCGTACGCACACGGCCGATAAAGCTATATTTTTCTTGTAATGCTTGGAATCCTTCTAGCAGGGCTTTCCCCATGTTTGCCGCATTTTCAACGAGATTTTCTTGCTCAAGGATTTCTATATTTTTCAATCCAACTTGACAAGCGAGTGCATGACCGCTGTAAGTATATCCGTGCATTAACGTCCCTTTAGAAAGCTCACATAATTCTTGATGAATTGTTTCGGATATCGCCACACCACCAAGTTGAACATAACCACTTGATACGCCTTTAGCGAAAGACATCATATCTGGCACTACCCCGTAATGTTCCATACCGAAAAATTTGCCTGTACGTCCAAATCCGGTAATAACTTCATCCGCAATGAATAAAATACCGTACTCATCACAAATTTTTCTCACTTCTTTAAAGTAATCTTTTTGTGGGATATTGACTCCACCTGCACCTTGTACGGGCTCAGAAATAAATGCTGCCACAGTCTCAGGACCTAACGCTTCAATCGTTTCACGTAAATTACGTACGGATTCGCTATATACATAGTGGAAATCAGGGGCATGTGAATTCGTAAAGTCACGGAATGCTTGTAAGCCGGTCGCATTAGTAGCACCCATAGCTACACCGTGATAGGACTGTGTACGAGAAATAATTTTTTGGCGCTCTGGCTGTCCTTTTAGTAACCAATAATGACGTGCTAGTTTAATCGCTGTATCGTTCGATTCTGAGCCGCCTGAAGTGAAAAATACAGTGTTTAAGTCTCCTGGAGTTAAAGAAGCAATTTTCGCCGCTAAACGAATGGCAGGTTCATTGCTAAATGATGCAAAGCAGGAACTAAATGCTAATGTAGATATTTGCTCCTTCGCCACTTCGGCAATTTCTTTACGACCATGCCCTATATTTACATTCCACAAAGAAGACATCCCATCAATGTAGATATTTCCTTCTATATCTTTTAAATAAATGCCATTCCCCTCTGTAAAAATGGCTGCTGGACCTTGTGTTTGCTGTTGCTCAATCGACGTTGTTGGGTGTAGAAAATGCTTTTGATCTAACGTTTTTAACTCTTCTTTTAGTTGAATTGTCATAAATGCCAACCTCTTTTCGTTTAAAATTTCATACACTTTTTTAATAGCAATTCTCATGCCAACTGATGAAAAAATTCTTTTAACGAAAAAAATATTGCACATTTTCATAACGTGTGGTTGATTTCCGTTCCTGCTGGGCGCTTTCCTGGGGGCGTCCGATGAGCCGCTTCGCTGCGCTGCAGGGTCTCATCTGTGACGCTGATCCCCAAGGAGTCGACCAGCCTCCACTCCAATCAACTTATATTATTGGAATACTATTTACCAAAACATTATTTTCTTTTGGTAATGAGTGAAAAAATCAAAACGTTTCACAAAACAAAATGAAAAAGGAACGCTTTCATTTTCGAAAATGTCCCTTTTAATTCTAAATTTATTACTTATTAATGATGCATTTCACCATTTTCCTTGTATTAATTAGTGAGTATTGCGATATCACATCTTATTTTGCATAAATGAATTTTTGATGCAAAAATTCATCACTAGTCCTTATATGAAATTTGTCGCGTTAATTGGAACTTTTGTATTTTACGTACCAATGTTGACTGATCACAGCCAAGTGATTTTGCCGCTTGTCTTATACTTGGATATTTAGATAAAGCTTCCTTAATAATTTGTTTTTCAAATGCGGCTACTTGTTCCTTTAATGTGCCACTAAACTTTGGAGTTACAACTTGTTCCTGGATGCTTTGTATTTGTACAGGATTTTCTATATCACGGGCAATCATTGTGTTACTGTCTAACTCTTGTTGCACAATAAATACTGTTATTTCTGGCTGTGTTGCTAATAAGCAAATACGCTCCACCATATTTTTAAGCTGCCGTACATTTCCTGGCCAATCGTGAGATTCTAATATTTTCATGGCAGATGAATCAATCGTCCGGTGGATGCCATATTTTTCTCCAACTACAGCTAAAAAATGGTTGACTAGCGGGATTATATCTTGACGACGTTGTCTTAAAGGTGGAATTTCAATAGGGATAATATTTAAACGATAATATAGATCCTCACGGAAATCACCCTGCCTCACCATCTCCGCTAAATTGCGATTCGTTGCTGCGATTATGCGTACATCAATAGGAATAGGCTTTCCACTACCAATACGCTGAACCTCTGATTCTTGGAGTACACGTAATAATTTCGCCTGAAGTAGTAAAGGCATTTCTCCAATTTCATCTAAAAACACTGTACCACCAGATGCGATTTCAAATAACCCTGCCTTTCCGCCTCTTGCCGCTCCCGTAAATGCTCCTGCCTCATAACCAAAAAGCTCGGATTCTAATAAATTTTCAGGAATTGCACTACAGTTAATCGTTAAAATTTGCTTATCGTTACGTCGGCTGTTTGCATGAATAAGCTTTGTAATTTCTTCTTTACCTACGCCCGATTCACCACCAATTAATACAGTAGAATCTACCTCTGCAATCCTCATAACACGCTTTACCACCTGCATCATTTCGGAAGACACAGCGATTAAACTACTTTTTGTTGATTCTTTAGTATGTAAGGCATGTAGCTTATTTTTAAAATTCTCGTTTTGAACTTCTAATTTTTTTACTTCCTTCTCTAACAGTTTTAATTGTGTCATATCACGAGTAATCGCTACTACGTATTGCAATTCACCGTGTTCATCAAATATTGGCTTACCCGTAACTAAAAAGCATTTTCCATTAATGAACGTTTGCAAAATAGTTACTTTTTCTTTTGATTCAATTACTTTCATTGATATAGAATCACTCATTAATCCTTCAGCGATTACGTCTTTTGCATATCTTCCCATTAAATCGATGCCAACAATTTCAATATCATTATGATTTTGAAATAAAATTTTGCCGGCGCAATCACATACTGTAACGCCATCTGAGATAGAGTTTAATACTTTATTTGATAGTGGGTTCATAAAATCAATGTGGCTAAACTGCATGAATGGTTTAACATGAAATAGGTTACCTTGCGAAGTCTCCAATACATGAATAAAATAGCCTTCTACCTCGAACGTTTCTGTTCCTTTACTATATTTTTTTATTATTTTTTCAAGAAGCTCTAGTTGGATATTACTTTTCATCATGACTTCTTCATTTTTTACAATAAAAAAATGTTCCTCTTTATGAAGTTCAGTTATCGACATATAGACCACATCCTCTCGAACTTTAAAAAACTTTATTCATTAAATACAAAAAAATTCGCTCTCTTTCTACGGGGCATCTGCAAGCCTAAAAGGTGTTAAAGCATCCTTTAAGTTCTCTCAAGGCTTGATATCTCGCGGAAACATTGCGAATTTTTTGTATTTTATACCATTCTATTCCGAAGCAAACTTTTCCTCTATTTGCTCTGCTGATCTTGTCGACAGTTTTCGCATAATCATGAACAGCACAACTGAGCCGATTAATACTGCTGTACTTAAATAGAATTGAGAGCGTAAAGATTCAATGAGTGCTTGGCATAAATAAACGACTGTTAAAATTCCAATTGTGACATACGACAGGTATGGGAATAACCACATTTTTATTGCTAATGGCTCATCTGAAACCTTGTCATAATATCGCCGGAAACGAATTTGTGAGATGGCAATGAAAATATAAACAGCTATCATTAATCCTCCAACACAATTACCTAAAAAATAGAAAATGACTTCAGGTGAAATGAAGTATAGCATCGCACAAATATACGCCACCACAGTACTGCCAAGAATAGCTGGTACAGGCACACCTCGATGATTTTTAATTTGCGAGAATATTTTTGGTGCATCTCCTTGACGCGACATTTCAAGTAACATACGTGAGCTTGTATAAAGAGCGGAATTTAAAACAGAGATAAGTGAGATAAAAATGACGATTTGAATAAGTTGAGCAGCAATAGGAAGCCCTGCCATCGTTAAAATATTTGCGTAAGGTGCTGCCAACATTTTTGAATCATTCCAAGGTATAATCAAGACCATAATGGCTACTGAACCTACGAAAAATAAACCTAACCGAAAGACAACATTGCGAATGGCGCGAACAATATTTTTCGCTGGATTTTCAGACTCTGCTGCTGCGATGGCTGCAACCTCAGCGCCACAAATCGAGAAAATAACAAATACAATTGCCGTTAAAATTGGGACAATACCATTTGGTGCAAAACCACCGAATTCAGTTAAAATACCTAACCCCTTCGGTTCATAATTTGGCCAAATTCCTAAAATCATTGCTATACCAACTACTAAAAATACAACGATAGCCGTAACTTTAACAAAGGAAAGCCAATATTCAAATTCACCAAATGATTTTACTGAATAAATATTAACGATTGTCATCAATAACGTTATACCTACGCTTCCAACCCATATAGGTATCATTGGAAACCAATTGTGCAGCATTCCCCCTATGAGTGCTGCTTCTAACCCCACAATAAACACCCAGCTTGCCCAATAAAGCCAACCTACTGTAAAGCCTGCCCATGGACCAATATACTTTCCTGCATATGAAGCAAATGAACCTAACTCTGCTGAACCACCTGATTTCTTCCCTAAAACTATTTCTCCTGATGCCATTTCTCCAACCATTTGCATGATGAGAACTATGAGTAAGCATGCAATCGTATATGAAATCACTGCTGCAGGACCGGTACTTAAAATATTTTTCCCTGTCCCAACGAATAGCCCCGTACCAATAACCCCTCCAATGGAAATCATTGTAATATGCCGTGTTTTCAGTGATTTTTGCAAAGCTCCCATTAAACCACCCCTTTAGTGTTTTATGAAGACATTTACTAGCCCCTTTCCTCTAATTCAATGTCTACTGTTTAATGAGCAATTTTGATGCCAAACTTATTAAATAGTTAAAAAAATCAGAAAATAAAGCCATCCGTACGTCTATTGTTGTTGTCATTTAAAATTTGCTAATTACCAAAAGTGCCTCGACATAATTGCATCCGCCCGCCGAAAGAAATTAAAACGTATGTCGTGTTTATAACTTGATCTTCGTTACGACTGGGCAACTCCTTGGGGATCAGCATCACAAATGAGACCCTGGTGCTCAGCGGATGTTTTCTGTGCGAAAGCGTAGCGGCAGCAACAAATGTTTTATCTGCGCGAAAGCGTAGCGACAGCGGCAAATGTTTTATCTGTGCGAAAGCGTAGCGGCAGCAACAAAGCGCAAAGTCGGAACGGAAATCAACCCTCTTTTTGCCGAAGAGCCTTAATATTACTAGGCTAGAAAAATCTATGAATCTTTTCATATGCGTTTTTGAAATTTTGATGCAAAAATACATCAACGACAGTTTGTTTGCATCATCTATCTTATCCATATACTCGATTAAATGAACTCACAATATTCATTTCTTCTCTGTACTTTGCTACTGTCCGCCTGGATATTTGGATACCTTCTGTAGTTAAAATACTTGTAATATGCTGATCAGTTAAAGGTTTTTGTTTATCTTCAGCATCAATCAACTGTTTGAGTCGCTTTTTAATATACATAATTGAATCCATTTTTCCAGAAATATTCATTACTCCTTTTGTAAATAACGATTGTAAAGCATACACACCATGGGCGGTTTTTATATATTTTCCACGCACAGCTCGACTAATCGTTGATTCATGTACACTTAAAATGTTAGCTACATCCTTTAACCGCATAGGCTTCAATGCCTCAATGCCTTTATGGAAAAAATCCTCTTGCAATTCCACTAGCAATCTAGCTAATTCGTACAGTGTTTTATCACGTTGTTCAATTCCTTGTAATAATAAAAGAGCGTCTTTCATTGTGTCTTTAAAATATGTTTTACAATTCGGGTCATTTTTTAATATCTCAACATAATGTTTATCGATTGAAACGATTGGCAAATATCCACGATTTAATTGTATCATCCATTCTTCTTCTAATTTCTCTACTTCGATTTCAGGAATGACATATGGAATCGTTTCGAATTTATCTCCTGTCATCACTGGTTTTAAATTTTTGATATAGTGGACAATTTTCTTCACTTCCTGTATAGGCGTTCTATACTTTTTACTTAACTGTTTAATAGCCTGTGCTGCCACTAGCTCTAAATCCGTTTTAATAAATTCGGAGGTCAATTTTGGTGCAAGGGTATCCCTGTCTACTTGAATGAGTAAATATTCTTTATAATTACGTGCCCCTACTCCTACTGGCTCAAAAGTTTGAAGTAAGTCCAATAGGGCCTCTACGTGCAAAACATTTGTCTTACATTTATTTGCGACAATATCTAAATCAACATCTAAAAATAGACGATCATCTAAGGAACGAATTAAAAACATTAAGATTTTTAAATCTACAGAAGAAAGATTTTTATGCATAGGCACTTGTTCCAATAAAAACTGCTCATAGCTTTCTTTCGCAGCAAGGTTCATCTCAATAGGATTAAATGTATTATTTTTCGACTCATAATATTGCGCAGGATAACGCTTAAAAGAATAATTTGCTAATTGCATAATTTCCTCATATTGACTTTTCACCGTTGCGTCAGTGACAACTAACAGTGGATTTTCATTTGCTTTGTCATTAATAAACTGTTCTAGCTCATTCGTTGAATATTGCAGTATTTCTAAATGCTGTACTAGTTGCGCTGATAAAACTTGCATTACTTTTTGGGAAGTTTTGATAGCCATTTGCATACCCCATACCTCCTTAACTGAATTTTCTACATAGTAACATGTTTATTCTGCATTTTTCCATTTTTTCATTAAATTTTTATTTCATCTAGACATCCATGAATTCCCCTCTTAATTTTCTAATAATTCCAAAAAAGTAATTGACTACATTCATAAGTAATCATAAAATACACATATACAATAATAGTTACCACATTACGGTAAAACTTAAGGAGTGATGAAATGTTTCATTTACCAACTGTGCAATTTACACAAGAGCAGGAGCAATTTCGTTTAGATGTACGAACATTTCTACAGAATGAATTAGCAAAAGGAACCTTCACGTCTAAATGCGACTCTTGGCTAAGTGGAGATGATCCTGAATTCTCTAAATTAATTGGTCAAAAGGGCTGGATTGGTTTAACTTGGCCTAAAAAATATGGTGGTCAAGAGCGGAGCACCATTGATCGATACATTTTAACAGAGGAATTTTTAGCTATCGGTGCCCCAGTTGCAGCACATTGGTTTGCCGATCGTCAAACAGGACCACTTCTTTTACGATACGGGACAGAAGAGCAGCGTGAATATTTCTTACCAAAAATTGTGAAAGGCGAATGCTACTTCGGCATAGGTTTAAGTGAACCAAATAGCGGTTCTGACTTAGCTTCAGTCAGTACACGTGCCGAAAAAGTAGAGGGTGGCTGGATAGTAAATGGTCAAAAAATATGGACGAGTAATGCTCATCTTTGCCATTATATGGTGACTTTAGTGCGTACAAGTCCTTTTGATGGAAAAAGTAAACACGCTGGGCTTAGTCAGCTGATCGTCGATTTACAGGCAGAAGGTGTAACCGTTGTTCCCATTAAATTTTTAACTGGTGAACATCATTACAATGAAGTGTTCTTTGAAAATGTTTTTGTACCTGACAATATGGTTGTTGGTGAAATTGGTAATGGCTGGGCTCAAGGATTAGCTGAGCTTGCTTTTGAGCGCAGTGGCCCAGAGCGAATATTGAGTACTTTCCCATTAATTGATGAGCTTATTCAGGAGTTAAAGCGCCAAAACAATTTAGAAGGGTTAAAGCAAGCGTCAAAAGTTGTAGCTCGTCTTTGGAGTCTACGGAATATGTCAATTGGAGTAGCCCAGCTTTTAGAGTCTGGTAATGGTGAAGACGTATCAATTCCTGCAGCACTTGTGAAAGCACTCGGGACGAAATTCGAACAAAGCATTCCTGAAATCACACGCTTAATCGTACAGACTTATCCAACACTTGATGCGCATCGTAAAATTGATCGCTTTATGGCTGAATCTATTTTACATGCACCAGGCTTTACTATTCGAGGAGGTACTTCAGAGGTACTGTATGGCGTTGTAGCGAAAGGGGTAATAGCACAATGAGTGAAATGAGAGACATGATTGTTGATGTTGTCGAGCGTATGTTAAAGGAAAAAGTGGATAAAGATTTAGTCGATACAGTAGAACAAGGTCATTGGGCACCAGAGCTATGGGATCTGTTTAAAGAAAACGGTATGACTGCTGTAGCCATTACCGAAGAAAATGGAGGTACAGGTGGCGACATAGAGGATTTATTGAATATTGTTCGTTTAACTGGAAAATACGCTGCACCGATTCCATTTACTGAAACAACATTTGCGAATTATTTATTGGAATTTACGAACTTACAAGTCATCGAGGATTTGGCGACGTATACGCTATGTCCTGACCAAGCCTTTACGTTAGAGAACGGCAAATTAACGGGAGAAGCGATTCATGTTCCTTGGGCACGCCATACAAAACATCTAGTGACACTTGCCCGTAGCAAGGATGGTACACATCTTGTAGAAATAGATTTAAGCCAAGCTGAAATTAAAGAGGGTATGAATTTAGCAGGCGAGCCGCGTGATACTGTGATATTCCACCATGCTACGACTTCACAAGTATCTGCTATGTTATCTCCTGACAAGATGCACACTATAACAACACTCCATACAGCTTTCCAATTAGCATTGATGACTGGTGCCATCGATAAAATAAATGATTTAACTGTTCAATATACAAAAGAACGTGAACAATTTGGTCGTCCTATTCATCGCTTTCAGCTCGTTCAGCAGCATATTGTACATTTAGCAGGTGAAACGGCGATAGCATTAGCAGCATTCAATAATGTAACCGAAGCCCTTCTGACGAACAATCAAAATAGTGAGGTTGCTTACGCTCACATTCGTTTTGAAGAAATCATTCAAGCAGTTACAACAATTGCGCATCAAGTACACGCTGCAATTGGTACAACACACGAACATAGCTTGCATCAATTTACACGTAGACTTTGGTCTTGGCGCGATGAAGGAACTAGCACCTCCTATTGGACTAATTTGGTCGCAACACAACTTTTAGAGAGTGGTGATAGCCTTTGGGGATATTTAACTTCGTTTAGCAAAAGCTCCCCACTTCTCAAAGTGGAGGGATAAATGGAAATGCTGTAATAACTAATTTTGTGATAAAAAATTAATGACATGATAAGGAGAGAGTTATCAATGACTGATTTACTTTTTGAAGTACAAGACCATATTGCCACAATTACATTAAATAGACCTGAAACATATAATGCTTTCAGTGAAGAAATGATTTCTGAATGGATTAAAGCTCTTGAGGTTGTTCGTGACTCAGACGATATTCGCGTTGTCATCGTTAAAGGTAATGGAAAATCTTTTTGTGCAGGTGGGGATATTAAAGCGATGCAAGCCGGTGAAGGATTTTTCCAAAGTGAGGACGATATCTCATCAACAGGTTTAGCACGCAAAAATTCACTATGGAAAAAGATTCAACGTATTCCCCTACTACTTGAGGAAATTGATAAGCCTGTTATTGCACAAGTACATGGATTTGCAATGGGTGCCGGTCTTGATATGGCCTTAATGTGTGACATTCGAATTGCTGCAAAATCTACAAAAATTTCAGAGAGCTACATTAACGTTGCAATTGTTCCTGGTGATGGTGGCGCTTATTATTTACCAAAATTAATCGGCATCGATCAAGCATTGGACATGTTCTGGACAGCTCGTGTATTAACTGCTGATGAAGCAAAAGACAAAGGCGTTGTGACATTTGTTGTGGAAGACCATGAGCTTGAGGAATACACATTGAATTATGCAAAGGAATTAGCAAGTCGTCCAACTACGACATTACAATTTATTAAGCGTGCTGTTTATCAAAGTCAAAAGATGGATTTACGTACTGCCCTTGACTATATTTCATCGCAAATGGCCATTGTCACAGAGTTAGATGATTTTAAAGAGGGTGTAAGCGCAGTTGTAGAAAAACGTAAACCTGTTTATAAATGACGTATGTAGGAGGAAGAACAATGCAACCTCTTGAAAATATTCGAGTATTAGATTTATCCCGTGTATATGCTGCCCCTGCCGGCTCCATGATGTTGGCAGATTTAGGAGCAGAAGTAATTCGCATAGAACATCCGAATGGCTCTGATAGTATGCGTGACTGGGGGCCATTTGTAAATGATCAAAGCACGTATTATTTATGTGCTAATCGCAATAAAAAATCGATCACCTTAGATTTAAAAACAATAGAAGGCAGAGATAGATTTAAAGAGCTTGTCAAAGATGCTGATGTCGTACTCGAAAATTTTAAGACGGGTGACATGGAGCGGATGGGGCTAAGCTATGAGGAACTAACAAAAGTAAATCCAAGAATCATTTATTGTGCCGTAACAGGATTCGGTCAAACCGGCCCTCTTGCGCACGAACCAGGCTTCGACCCAGTTATTCAAGCAATGAGTGGTTTAATGCATGTCACTGGCTCAGCTGAAGGTGATGCGACAAAAGTTGGTGTTCCTATTGCAGATATTTTAACCTCAAATTATGTTGTCATTAGTATTTTAGCCGCTCTACGAATGCGCGATCTAACAAATAAAGGACAATTTATTGACTTAGCTTTATTAGACGTTCAAATGAGTAGTTTAGCAAATGTAGCAAGCGCATATTTAAATACAGGTTTTATCTCAGAACGTCTAGGTAATCGTCATAATAATGTTGCACCGTATCAAGTGTTTCACTGTGCGGATGGCCCATTAATGATTTGTGTTGGTACAGATGGACAATTTCAAAAGTTTTGCACTATGTTGGAACGTAAGGAGTGGGCCGATGATCCGCGCTTTGTAACAAATACGATGCGCAAGCAACATGAAGCTGAGCTTGTTCAGATGATTACGGACATTACAATGACAAAAACACGGGATGAATGGATCACTTTATTACAACAATACAAGATTCCAGGTGGACGTGTGAATACGATCGGTGAAGCACTTGAACAACCGCAACTTATGGTACGTGACATGATTGGTGAAATAGAGCACGAACAATACGGTACAATTAGATTCATCAAAAACCCGTTAAAGTTCTCTGATTTAAATATTCAATATAAACTAGCACCTCCGATACTTGGAGAACATACAAACGAATTCCAAAAGTCCTTTCTACCAGAATAAATTTTGCGCTATAATAGAAGTAAATTTTAGGGTTCATCACTGAATGTTTGGGATGTCATTTTGTTAAAACGTATGCCATGTATATGAGTGAAGTGGAGACCTGGGCGATCAGGGTTACAGATGAGCCATGGAGCGCAAGCGAAGCGGCTCATCGAACGCCCTCAGTCGAACGGAAATCAACCACACGCTATGGTGATGAGCCTATTTTATCTTCATTTAATAATTGTTTTTATGCGCAAAAGCATAACGGCATCTATATATGAAGAGAAACCTCCGGCATATGTCGAAGAGAATTTTATTACGTAGGTGACGGGATGAATCAAGAGATTTTCGAAAAAAACTATACAATGTCATCGCTGCACAAAGCTATTAAAGTATTAAAAGCTTTTTCAAAAGATGAGCCTAGCCTTTCCCTAACTGAGTTAAGTAAAAAAACAGGGATAAGCATCTCTAGTTTGCAACGCTTCGTTTCAACCTTTGTGTACGAAGGCTTTCTTCACAAAGATGAACGTACAAAGCGCTATCAATTAGGTCATTCACTTCTGTATTTAGGAAATTTAGTAAAAGAAGAATCGAGTCTTATTATTGTCGCAGAACCTATTTTAAAAACGCTAAACGAAGAAATTGGAGAAAGTGTTTCCATGAATATTATTGATGGATTTGAGAGACGATGTATTTTAAACTATGATTCAACATATCCGCTTTCAACGAAAATGTTTGTTGGTGACACCTCCCCCCTTTATGCAGGTGCATCATCTAAAATATTGCTCGCGTTTATGCCGAATGTTGAAGAATATGTAGAGAATATAAGTCTTGAAGCCATCACATATAGAACCATACTTTCCAAAGAACAGTTGTGGGAGGATTTACAGGAGATTCGTAGACAGCGCTTTGCAAGAAGCAATAGTGAGCGTGTACGTGGAGCATGTTCTTTATCTGCACCGATTTTAAACGCTTCCAACCAAATAATTGCATCAGTGTCACTCGTTATACCAGAAGTACGATATAGTGACTATGATGAAAATTTTTTAATTGAATCCATTCAAAGCGTTGCATTAGAAATCGAAAAGCAATTGTATTGATAGAAATATTAAATAAACCCCGAATAGGTTCACTTTTTAGTGTCCTTTATTCGGGGTTTATTGCTTTAATCATATCGCTCATCACCAAACGTTGTGGATGACATTTGTTAAAACGTGTGTTGGTCCGACTCCCCCAGGAAGCTTTGCTCTGTGCGAAAGCGAAGCGGCAGCAACATGGTTTTCGTCTGTGCGAAAGCGAAGCGACAGCTACAAAGCGCCAGTCGGAACGGAAATCAACTTCACGTTGAACTAAATATTTACTAATCTCAAGAAATCTTGCCAATGATTTAAGCGTGGCAGTTCAACTTGCTTGTTATAGGATTGATTTTTTAATATCACTTTTGTACTCACATCTTGAAGTGTTTCTAATACAGCCGGTTTATCATCCACATAAACATCTAAAGCTAGCTCTTTGATGATCGCCACTTTCTCTGAGTCCTGCATGCCACAGAAAAAGTGACCTTCTGTGATTGGAAAACCTTGTGCTTTCATCCATTCGCGTGTCTGCTCACAATACTGTTTAGGACGTGAAGTAATATAATAAATGTCATGACCCTGCTGTGCCAAAGCTTGGAGCGTCTCTAATGCTCCCTCAAAAGAAGGACAATCTGTAAAATATATTTCCTCTAATGAACTATTCCACATCGCCGCTCCTTCAGCATCTGTTAATCCAAATGGTTCGTGAATTTCAACTCTTTGCAAAGCTTGAAATGCTTCTAGTGCAACATTTTTACCAAGTTTTTTATTATAAAGTGAAAAGGCGTGTGCTCGTAAATCAATAAGTGTGTCATCTATATCAAAGCCAAATTTCATCTAGTTTGTCTTCCCTTCAAGAAGCCTTGTTTATGAAGTTAGCAGCAAATGTTTGCTCTTTTTCAATTTGCTTTGCTAAAACTTCCTCAATGGCTAGCTCACGCATTTGTTGGAAATCTTGTACGTCAAAATGTGCAAGCAAATCTTTATTTAATAGTGTTGCAAGACACTCTGCATCTTTGAGTGCACTTGAGCCCAGCCCAAACGATACAAATATCTGCTTGATAAATTAATTTCCTTCATCGTTCTTTGGATAAGCAATAATACGTAAATCTTGCCCTACCTGCTCAAACGAAGCAAATTCTACGTCCCATGCCTCATCCATAGTAGATGGGTTATGACCAGCAAAAGGTGTTAATGATAAACGACCACCGAGTACTTTTGGCGCCATGTAAATCACATATTTATTGATAGCACCTTGCTGTAAAAACGAAGCATTTACAGTACTTCCGCCCTCTACCAAAATATCAGTAATGCCATATTGATATAGTTTTTCAAGCATATCATCAACAACAAGCCCCTCCGATTCATGTCGAACCGGCATTACCGTTACGCCTTTTTCTTCAAATGCTATTATTTTTTCTTGGCTAGCATTTTCACTACATACAATAATTGTTTTTGCTTCTTCTACATTCAGTACGTTAGCATGAGCTGGTGTACGAAGCTCACTATCCATAATAATGCGAACTGGATTTTTTCCGTAATCTTCTTGTAATCTTGTCGTTAAGGAAGGATTATCAGCTAAGACTGTACCAACACCAACTAAAATACCATCCACCTCATGACGAATATGGTGAACATCCTCACGTGCTGCCTCCCCAGTTACCCACTTGGAATGTCCTGTATGGGCGGCTATTTTCCCATCTAAGGTCATCGCATATTTCGAAATAATAAATGGTCGTTTTGTTAGCATATTATGAATAAAGCGTTCATTTAAACGGCGAGCCTGAGCTTCTAAAACACCTACCTCTACCTCAATGCCCGCATCTCGTAACAATTGAATACCACGCCCAGCTACCGCAGGATTGGGATCTTGCATCGCTACTACAACACGTTTAACAGCTGATTCCTTCACTAAATTTGCACAAGGAGGTGTTTTTCCATAATGTGAACATGGCTCAAGAGTTACATAAAGTGTCGCACCTTTAGCATGTTCTCCAGCCATACGGAATGCATGCACTTCTGCATGTGGTTCACCTGCTTTTCTGTGTAAACCTGTTCCAACAATTACACCGTCTTTCACGATGACAGCCCCTACAAGTGGATTAGGGTTCGTATTTCCTTTGGCACTAGCGGCTAAATCGAGTGCTAGCTGCATATATTTTTCATCTATTGTCATCTTCGTGTCCTCCACTCACTTCTATTCGCGCATATGTCCAGATTTCTCTACTTTAGTGTTTAAATAAAAATGATTTGTCTCCGTTAACCCTCCCCATAAAGGGACATGTCCTTTTACTGCTAAGCCATGCGCCTGTAATGCGGCAAGCTTTTTCGGATTATTTGTAATCAGTGTAACCGGTTTTGAACGAAGTGCAGCTAACACAGTGATGGCATCTTCATAAGAACGGGTATCATCTGGGAAGCCAAGAGCGTGGTTTGCTTCAACCGTATCTAACCCTTCTTCTTGTAATAAATAAGCAAGAGATTTCGAGAACAGCCCGATACCACGACCTTCGTGATCTGCTAAATAGAAAATAGCACCGCAGCCATGCTCAGCAATCATTTTCATCGATTCATGTAATTGATAGCCACAATCACAGCGCTGGCTCCCAAAAATATCACCCGTATGACAAATGCTGTGCATGCGAATTAAAGCATCCTCGGTATGAGCAAAATCTCCATAAACAAGCACTGATGACTGCTGTAAAAAAGCTAAATTTGCAGATGCTAATCCATCAATAATTTCTTCTTTTGATAGTTTGGCATCTACTTTTAACCAGTTATACCATTGAAATGTCTCTGAAAACGCAGCCTGTTTTATCGGTAATTTAACTGGACCAACTAGGCAAATACTTTCAGTTTCAGAGTGCTTTACGATTATCATTTTGTCTTTCACTATATCCATAACTCTAGTTGTAATTGTCATATTTTCTCCAACCTTCTATTGTTAACAGTTAGCTAAAATCTACTAACTGAGTATCTGTATTCCATAACACTTACATAACGTAACTTAGTTTATAATAATAACTACGAACTGTCAAACAACAGCCTCTATTTTAATCCGCCAGAAGCTTTGGGCAAACTGACGTGGCACTTTCGTTACGAAAAATATTTGCTGAAAGATGTTAAAAACGATTAATAAGAAACAAAAACTGTTATGTGACGTTTTTATCATATACTAATAGCTTATGGTGATGCTATTTTTTCTGTGCAGGCTAGTCTATAATAAGCTGTGGTAACTGTAATGACGAAAGGAAGTTTAGCATGCAATTAGAAAAAAACGTGCAGTTGAAGCAGCCAAAGTACCAGCAAATAGCTGTTGATTTAGCCTCAAAAATTGTGGAAAGAAAATACCGAATCGGAGATAAAATTTATGCAAGATCCTCTCTTGCTAGCCAATATAATGTCTCAGCTGAAACTGCTAGAAGAGCGATTGCTGTTTTGCAGGACTTGGAAATTGTGGAGGCCTCAAAAGGCAGTGGAGTTATTATAAAATCATATGAAAAGGCTGCACATTTTGTCCGACAATTCCATGATGTTCAATCTGTCCATGAGCTTCAAAATGAGCTTATAACTAGTATTCAGAAGCAGCACCAAGAATTAATAAATTTACAGGAAAAGACCAAACAGCTCATTAGTCGAACTGAACATTTCCGATCCGTCAATCCATTTATCCCTTATCAATTAGAGATGACAACTGAAAGTCCTTGCATCCATCAAACAGTACAAGGATTGAATTTTTGGCAAAATACATCGTGTACGATTGTCGGAATTCGTCGTGGAAATGAATTACTACTATCACCTGGTCCATATGTGTCGTTGGAAGATGGAGATATCATTTACTTTATCGGTAATGATGAAAGTTTCGCACGAGTTCAGAGTTTTTTATATCCAAATTAAAATCCGCTTAAGCGCTGATATAACGGCGTTTAAGCGGGTTTTTTCTTATTTGTCGATTTGACAAAAGTAACAACTCTTTGTTAGGGTTAAGTTGTTACTTGTTTATTTTTGGGTATCATTATCCTTAAATAGTATTAATCTTCATTCAGTGGATGTCCAAACACCTACTGCAATAGAAGAACTCAGACTAAGAACCTCACATCCTGTGAAAACGCCTGAGTGACCAACATCATGTTAATTCGCCAAGGCGAAATTGATCTACGAAAGGAATGGTTCTATTGGAAAAAATAAAAGTGGAACATGTTTCTAAAGTTTTTGGGAAACATATTCCTAAAGCATTAGAACTCGTCAAGCAACAAAAAAGCAAGACTGATATTTTAAAAGAAACAGGTGCAACTGTTGGTGTATACGATGCAAGTTTTACTGTAAATGAAGGTGAAATCTTCGTTATTATGGGATTATCAGGGAGTGGAAAATCCACACTTATCCGGCTTCTAAACCGGCTTATTGAGCCTACAAGCGGAAATATTTATATCGATGGAGAAAATATTTCTAAGATGGACAAAGAGAATTTACGTAATGTCAGAAGAAACAAAATGAGTATGGTCTTTCAAAACTTCGGTTTATTCCCCCATCGTACACTTCTTCAAAATACTGAATATGGCCTTGAAATCAGAGGCGTCTCAAAGGAAGAACGACAAGCAAAAGCAGAACAGGCTCTCGAAAATGCAGGCTTACTTGCTTATAAAGACCAATATCCGAGTCAATTGTCAGGCGGTATGCAACAGCGTGTTGGTTTAGCGCGCGCACTTGCAAATGATCCTGAAATATTACTAATGGATGAAGCTTTTTCAGCACTCGATCCATTAATTCGTAAAGAAATGCAAGATGAATTACTTGATTTACAAAGCACAATGAAAAAAACAATTCTTTTTATCACCCACGATTTGAATGAAGCATTACGTATTGGTGATCGTATCGCTATTATGAAAGATGGCTCAATCATTCAAATTGGTACTGGAGAAGAAATTTTAACAAACCCTGCAGATGAATATGTTAAAACCTTCGTAGAAGATGTCGATCGTTCTAAAGTATTAACAGCTGAAAATGTCATGGTTCGACCTGTATATGTCAATGTGGATATAGATGGACCAACCGTAGCACTAAAAAGAATGCGCGAAGAGACTGTTAGTTTGCTAATGGCAGTTGACAAAAATCGACATTTAAAAGGATATATTACTGCTGACGACGCACGGGCTGCTGCTAAAAGACAAGAACAAACGGTACATTCAATTGTTCAATCAGAGATATTGACCGTTCCACCAGATATGCTTTTACAAGATATATTAGGTATGATTCATAATTGTCCGACTCCTATTGCAGTTGTAAAAGATGAGCGCTTACTAGGTGTTCTCATCCGGGGCGTTGTCATCGAAGCACTTTCAACTAGCGATGAGGAGGCAGTTGCACATGAATAGTTTTTTAGACAATATACCAGCTATACCACTGGCTCCATGGGTAGAATCAGCTATGGACTGGTTGACGAGTAATTTTTCAGCATTCTTTGACTCAATCCAAAAATCTGGAAAACTACTCATGAATCAGGTCACTGATTTATTAATTAGCATTCCTGCTATTATTCTTATTTTACTTGTTGTCATTTTTGCCTTTTTCATTACCGGCAAAAAATTTGGGCTCGCAACGTTTTCGTTCATTGGTTTGTTATTTATCTATAATCAAGGCTTATGGACACACCTTATGGAAACAACAACGCTCGTGCTCTTTTCAAGTATTATTTCAATCATTATTGGTATTCCACTTGGCATTCTAATGTCCAAGTCAAGTGTAGCGGAAAATGTGATTAAGCCGTTACTTGATTTCATGCAAACAATGCCTGGCTTCGTGTACTTGATTCCGGCTGTTGCCTTCTTTGGCATCGGAATTGTACCCGGCGTATTCGCATCCGTTATTTTCGCCCTACCACCAACTGTACGAATGACGAACCTAGGAATTCGCCAAGTACCAAAAGAATTAGTGGAAGCTGCGGATTCATATGGTAGTACGGCAAGTCAAAAACTATTTAAAGTAGAAATCCCTCTTGCTAAATCAACTATAATGGCAGGGATCAACCAAACTGTTATGCTATCGCTTTCAATGGTCGTAATTGCCTCAATGATTGGTGCACCTGGTCTAGGACGAGAAGTATTAACTGCACTACAACGTACTCAGGTTGGGAATGGCTTTGTTGCAGGTTTAGGCCTAGTTATTTTTGCCATTATTATTGATCGCCTAACGCAAAGTTTTAATAAGAAGAAAGCCGTATAAAAGAGGTAATTTCATTAGCAAAAGTCCAAGTTTTTCAGTTTTATTACTTGGGTTAGCGTTTTGAAGTTTATTAAAAATAAGGAAGGAAGATTCGATGAAACTGAAAACATTATCTAAATTAGGGATGGCTTTAGGGCTCGGCTTTTTGCTAGCTGCATGTAGTGGCGATGATTCTAGTAAGAGCAGTAGCAGTGGTGACTCAAAGGACGTCAATTTAGCCTACGTTGAATGGGATACAGAAATTGCTTCAACTCATGTCGTTGGGCAAGTGCTAGAGGATTTAGGCTACAATGTAACATTAACACCACTCGATAACGCTATTATGTGGGAGGCAGTTTCAAAAGGTGAAGCAGATGGAATGGTTGCTGCATGGTTACCAAATACACATGCCTCACAGTACGAAAAATACAAGGCTAATCTTGATGAACTAGGTGAAAACCTTGCTGGAGCCAAAATAGGTTTAGTAGTACCAAGCTATATGGACGTTAATTCGATTGAAGATTTAAAAAATCAAGCAGATCACACAATTACGGGTATCGAGCCTGGTGCTGGCATTACAGCTGCTACAGAAAAAGCTTTAGTTGAATATGATAACTTAGCAGATTGGAATCTATTAACATCTTCATCTGGTGCCATGACAACTTCTCTTGCTAAAGCGATTAAAAACAAAGAAGACATCGTTGTGACTGGTTGGTCCCCTCACTGGAAATTCGCTAAATATGACCTGAAATACTTAGAGGATCCAAAAGGTGTTTATGGCGGAGATGAAACGATTAACACATTTGCTCGAAAAGGTTTAAAAGAAGATCAACCAGATGTATATTCTGTACTAGATAACTTCCACTGGACAGCTGAAGATTTAGAGACTGTTATGCTTGAAATTATGGATGGCAAAGACCCAAAAGATGCTGCTAAAGACTGGGTAGAAGCCAATCCAGACAAAGTGGCTGAATGGACGAAGGATGTAAAAAAATAAGATTTAAATAAGCACTTCCGTATATAAAATGCGGAAGTGCTTTTTTACACTTTTACGATAATAATTTCAAAGATATTGCTGCCCCTAAAACAAGAACTATACAAACAACTCGTCTCCAGTCCTTTGATTCATTGAAAAACATCATACCGAGTATAGCACCACCCGCCGCTCCAATTCCTGTCCAAATGGCATATGCTGTGCCCATCGCTAATGTTTCCATGGCATATGCCAGACCAGCAAAGCTTAAAGTAAATGCAAAAATCATTAATACTAAATTTTTCATACACTTAGCATTATTATATTTACTAATCATATAAACACCCATCATCTCACATAGTCCCGCAACAACTAATGCAATCCATGCCATTATTGATTCACCTCTTTATCTTTAGGCTCACCTGTAACAAGCTTTAAGCCAATGACCCCTGCAAGTAAAACAACGATACATATTATTTTAGCTAACTTCCATGGCTCTCCAAATAGTAAACTATCAGCACACACAGTACCCGCTGTACCCAAGCCTACGAACACTGCATAAACAGTACCGACTGGTAAACTCTCTCCTGCCTTAATTAGTAAATAAAAGCTCACAACAATTGCAATAGCGGTACCCATCCATTCGAGTACACTTCCTGCATGTTTTAAACCTATGACCCAGCCGACTTCAAAAAAAGCAGCAATTATGACACTTAACCATTGTTTGTTCATTGCGAATTCCTCCATATTATTGTTAGACACCGCTGAATGACTATTACTTGAGTAGTTTGCTCTAAGCAAAATGAGCCTCACGCTTAGCTGAGTACTTTGAATGGTTCCCCTCCAAAGCGGATTAAGGTATTCTATCCAACCTTTAATCGGGCGACAAAAAAGTATTTTTAACTTCCTTCCCTCAGCATCGATTTAGTCAAACAAAAAAAGCCTAAGGAACACTGCTGTAAACAGTACTCTCTCCCAGGCTTTTATCCTTCCGTGTCACAAAATCAATTTGTGGTTTTCTCTCGGACCAGACTAGCATTTGCTACGGAACCCTAGAAAACTATTATATGTGATTATATTACTAGTATAGCAAACTATTTACTCTATTTCCACCGCTACATAGCCAACTTTTTCGACTAGCACTTGCCCCTCATCTGATACAACCAAGTCGATAAATTTCTTTACATTAGGACTATCTGTTCCTGCTGTAACTGCATAAAATTTAGATACGAGTATGTACCGTTACGAGTAATTTTACACTAGATCATTTCCGGAGATAAACAACGATGTATTCAGAAAATTATGTTAAAATAAAACATAGTATTGTAAGGAGGTATTACATATGGCTATTGAAAAAGTACGTAATTATTTAGCACAATGGAATGTTGAACACAAAATACAGGAGCTAAACGAAAGCTCAGCGACTGTTGAACTTGCAGCCCAGGCACTCGGATGTGAGCCTGAACGTATTGCAAAATCTTTGTCGTTTCAAGTGAATGATGGGGCTATACTAATTGTTGCTGCGGGCGATGCCAAAATCGACAATGCAAAATATAAAGCCATTTTTGGCACGAAGGCGAAGATGCTTGGAAAAGATGAAGTACTTGAAAAGATTGGACATGATGTAGGCGGTGTTTGTCCTTTCGGCATAAATGAGGGCGTCGCAATTTATCTAGATGAATCACTAAAACGCTTTGCAACGGTATTCCCTGCATGCGGTAGTAGTAATTCCGCCATTGAGCTTACTATTTCTGAATTAGAAACTTATACACCATATCAAGAATGGGTTGATGTTTGCAAAGGTTGGAATGAGTAATAAAGCTATAAAAATCGGCGAAACTTTATAGAAAGTCTCGCCGATTTTTATCTCATTCAGCAATGCTTATTTTTACGACAGCTACAAAATTACGCCAAGGCGAAATTTCTTTAGGTTTCTTTCCTATATCCAACCGCTAGCCAGTGCGAATCCCATTCTGTAATTTGATTGCCTACTCTACAAGATAAGCCACATGCACGATTATCAGCGATAAATGAGCCGATTAACCATTTCTTTGTCTGTAATCCATCCTTTAGCTTTATCGTTATAGTGGGCATTTCTACATACTGCTGATAAATAAACAAATTATCATCATAATGGGTATTTGCGGAAGCATTAGTTTTCGTACCATCCCCTGCATAAATTTCAACAGTATTACCTTCCCGTGAATATACAGGTTTCTTGACAAACGGTAAATTTCCCTGAATAAACGGCTCTGCAGTAATATATGTTGGCAGCATATATGTCTGAATGGCAGCTCGTTCTTCTGCATTAAACAGAAGCGGATCATTTCTTCGTTCCCAAATGAGCCCTAATAAAATTTTTGATTGCAGTACATAGGCAGCAGGTGCGTTAATAATTGCAAGCTGCTGATCTTTTACAAGTTCCAATAATTGCAGACCAATACGATCACCATCAGAAGACTCATCATCCATTAAAAACTCTACTGGGTGTGCAGGACGATACAAAATATCAATTTTCTCCATTGCCCCCGTATAAAGTCCTCGAGCTACAGAAGCAGTGTCACTAGAAAAAATTATTAGCTCATGTATAGGCACATATTCTACATCAAAAGGTATACATTTCTTTAAAAACTGTACCTGACAATATTCCTCATAATCTTCCTCAGCTCTTTTCCCTGTAATGACAATCTTAGGTTTTTTTAAATCATTTAAATAATGCATAGCCGCAAAGAGTGCACCGGACAATGTTTTATGTAATGGTGAAACATCATTTGGACTATCGAACCCCAAATGATGACAAAGCGCTTCATTTATCTCAAAAGTTTCTTGGACAAGAAATGGCGTTTCACCATTTAATTCAAGACATTTTATTTGCCCATCTTCAGTACAAATAAAATCAAAGCGAGCAAGTACCGATTGTTGTTGTAAATAATCTAATTCGATATAGGGTATCATTTCAGAACGAATGCCCAATGCTAAAAGTTGTTCATCCGATAAATGCTTAAATTGTTTACCAACCTTTAAAAATATTTTCCAAAGTATAGTAGATGCATAGTTAATTTCATCGATTTTTTCTTTGGGCAAATCTAGCACATCGTATAAGGCATACTCAAGGTCCTCAAAGTCAGGGAAGAAATTAGGAAATTGAGAATAAAACGCTTGGCGTTGTTGAAAATAATTGTCCATGTTGATTTCTCCTTTTAAGAAGATGAAGAGCCACCTCGAGAAGCGCCACCTGAGCCAAAGCCTGATTTCCCTGTGCTGGATGACGAGTGATTTGAATAAGAATTAGTACTATTCGACGATGTACCTGAACTGTTTGAGTATGAACGCTTACCACTCGAATAAGACTTGGAACCGCTTGTATTTGAGTTTGAATTTGAGCTATTTGTTGTTGAGCTATTTGAGCTACCTGATGTTGTACCAGATGTTTTTTGAGAGCCATTCGTCGTAATTCCGTTTGATTTCGTATTTTTACTTTCGCTAGTATTGCTTTTAGTCATACTTGGTGCTACTGAACCGCGACTTTTATCCTTTCTATCTGTACCATTCTTTAAATTGCGACTTTTATAAATGGCACTTCCTATCATTGCTCCGGCAGATGCATACATAAGTCCATTAAAGAAATGATGTGCATAATGAGGCGAATTCTCATCTAAACACTCGAAAGAACCATCATCATTTTCTTTCCATTCATCACATGCATTTGCCATGTCGCTATTATAGACACTTTGTAAATCTCCGCCAGCTGTTGTCGTATTATTTTCTTCAGTAAAATTATTTGAATTAGCTGAAGTAGTAGAAGACTCCTCAACAGTCTGTGTTTCTGAATTCCCACACGCTGCTAATTGCATAGCCATTAATGAAGCCGTAGTCACTGCTATATATTTTTTCATTTGTTTTGCCATATCCATTTCTCCTTTATTTTGTTATCTAGTATACGGACTCCCCATACTTTAAGTTTCATTTTTTTACAATTACATACATTCCATACTAGCATTAAAACTCCCTGACAGATTGAAATCATCTTACCATCAGGGAGTTCGCACAAAATTGTTTTATTTATTTGGCACTGTCTTTCTTCCATATGTCATAAAACGCCACACCTTTTCAAATGGTCCCATTTTAAAGAATTTAAACCAGATGACACTAAAAATCATTTGAATGACAAAAATTAAAATTGCAATGATAACAACATCAGAAGGCGATACAACTTCAAGACCCATACATGAAATAATAGCTAGCCCAATAAAACTTTGAGCTAAGTAGTTGGTAAAGGCCATTTGACCAACTCGTCCAATTGGCTTAAGAAGCTTCACGATTCTCTTATTCTCCAACATAACAAATAGACAAGCTAAATAAAAATACGTTGTCGGAATTACCCCTAAACCAATAATTAATTGAAGATTTTGATCACCTGCTTGAGAGGCAAACCAAATCCAAAGCGAAATGCCTACAAAGAATGGGAATGCCACAAATTGTATCCACTTTATTTGTTTTGAATATTCACCTACATGACTAATCCAATCAATTTTTGCTACTAAAAAACCACTTAAAAACATAATAAAAATAGCAACTGTATCATTTCCTAATAAACTAAAAACAGTTGAAAATGCTCCTTGATTTGGCATAAATATTTGTCCGAGTATGCCAAATACATGAACTGTAATAATAGCGAATAGCCATTTACTAATCGTTGAAACCTTTGCATTGTAAAAAGGTATAAGGAAGAAACCTACTACTGCATACATAGCAAGGATTGAACCCCAAAAAATAACAATATGGACAATGCCTATTAGTAATAACGCTAATAAACGTCTCGCAAAACGCCATCTTGGCTTATCGCCACGAGCTTCTGCACGTGAAGCAAAAATATAAAAGCCTACACCAAAGAGGAATGAAAAAATCGAAAAGAATTTCTTCTGTATAAAAATTTCAATAAGCGTATTAATAACACCATTTATTCCACTATAGTCAGGCATCGGTCCTCCCTCATCTATTACCTGGTAGGCCGCTACATTTATAAATAAAATGCCAAATAACGCCAACCCACGAATAATGTCTAAGGAAACAATTCTCTCTTTTTGAGTAACGGATGGATTCATTCTTTAAAACTCCTTATCTTTCATACTTTACTGCGCTATGGCTATCATAGCTTCCTATCCTTACAGTAGGTTTTTTTTAAGCTTACAGTAACCTTACAAACTATAGTTTGATCATCAGTTATTTGCTTTTTTTCAAATACATTAGTTTATAATCCCCTTCTAAAAGCAAAAATTCCATATTTTATAGTAACAATTATCTTTTAGAAAAGGAGATTAGATGATGTATAGACAACGCAAATTTGGTTTTTGTTACCCTGGTTATAAATACTGTGGACCAGGATGTTCAGGACCGGGCGAACCCATAAATGCTGTAGATTCATGCTGCAAATTACACGACGAATGTTATGCTCGATACGGTAGAACAAGATACTGCGATGAAATGTTCCAAAATTGCTTACGACCACAAATGAATGCAAATAATAAAATGGCTAGAGATGCTAGATTGTTTTACAATATCTTCGAAATGCGTAATCGGTTCTTTTAAGCAATAAAAAAGCTCACGATGTTTTTTTCTACAACGTGAGCCTATCCTTATAAAAAACTGCATATTTTTTTGGATCAGTAAAGCCTAGTTTAGTGCCTAAATGATAAGATCCTTGATTTTGAATATCGCAATCCCAACAAGGCTGCACATCATTTACGAGGCAATAATCAATAAATTTCTCTGCAATGAAGCTTGCTAATCCTTTTCCCCTATAATTCGAATCAGTTATTATATCAACCTCTGCAAATTGATGTGATTTGAAAATAGAGACGGCTTCACTAACAATCTTGTCTCCATGCTGAAGACAAAAACCAAAACCATTTTCAAGAAAATTACTAGTAGAACCCCAGTATTCCTCATAATATTTACTGTCAAATTCTAAACAATGATCAATTTGATGTTGGCTGATTGTAATGAAATCGTAGTCAAGTGAATTTCGTTTCTCTCGATTGTTATAAGCATTTACATCAAAGCTAAAAGTGTATCTTTCTAGTTTTTTTACACGACTATTTAATCGTTGCTCAATTTTTTCGTTCCATTCATCTGAGTAAGAAAAAAGTGTGAAACGTTTACTTTGTTCAATAGATTCTTGTATTAAAGTCACGAGTTTACTTACTAATGCCTCGCTGGACGAATCACCATTAACATAGTATATTCCCGATTTGGTTTGAAATAATAGTGAATGAAAGCTTACATTGTCGGCATAGACAGCGCCTTCTATTACCTGATCTAGTATGCTATAGACAAATGTTGGCGCCCTTCCTATTGTTTCTTTGATAATCGAATAATCCTCGGTCGTTACCTTGATCATTATCATTTCCTCAATTCTTTTGATATGTCTTCACAGGTGTGTTGATTAACCATTTTTATCCACCCTAATTAAATTAGAAGGATCTGATTTCCGCTACGGGCTACTCGC
>NZ_JARVRU010000032.1:0-108160 GCF_030209535.1 Lysinibacillus sp. fls2-241-R2A-57 | reverse complement strand
AGATGTGCCGTGTTCTAAAAGTGTCGACGAGTGGCTATTATAAATGGTTGGCCAAACAGGCAGCACCGATAACTGAAAAAGAAGAATATAAAATGAAAGTCACACAAAAAATTAAACAATCGTTTCATGAAAGCTATGGTACGTATGGCAGCCCGCGAGTCCATAAAGATCTGTTGGAATGGGGTTATCCACTTTCACAAAAAACAGTGGCAAACATCATGCGAGTACTGGAATTGTGCGCAACACAGCCGAGAAGCTATGTGACGACAACAGATTCAAATCATGACGCACTAGTATATCCTAATATACTGAACCGCATGTTTTATGTGGAAGAACCAGATCAAGTATGGGTCGCTGATATTACTTATATCCGAACGTTGGAGGGATGGGTGTATTTAGCAAGTATTATGGATCTGTATTCTCGTAAAATTGTAGCGTGGGAAATGGCGGATCATATGAAAGTAGATTTAGTGTTAATAGCTTTGAAAAAAGCGTTCTTAATACGTCGACCAAAAAAGGGACTCATTCATCATTCAGACCGAGGGGCGCAATACTGTTCAACGGAATATATCGAACTTTTAAAAAAGCATGGTTGCAAAATTAGTATGAGTAAAAAAGGTGATCCGTATGACAATGCCTGCATCGAATCGTTTCATGCGACCATAAAAAAAGAAATGATTTATCGCCAAAAATTCCAAACAAAGAAAGCAGCCTTCAAAGCAATAAATAGCTATATTTCAAATTTTTATAATGAACGTAGAAGACATTCGACCCTTGGCTATCGTTCACCGAGCCAATTTGAACGCTTGACGTTACAGAAACACTCAAGTTAATCTCAAAACCGTTTCAAGCGATGGAAGTCAATTGTTCGAGCTCTTTGAACAATTGACTTCCATTGCCCACCAAACGCAGTGCGGTAGCTTTAAAGCTCTCACTTTTTTATGTCCACTTTCTTGACAGAAGACCAAAAGTGATCGGGTAGACGGAAGAACCGCTCGGGTAGGGTGGAAAAGTGATCGGGTAGGCGGAAGAACCGCTCGGGTAGGGTGAAAAAGTGATCGGGTAAGGCTCAGAACCGCTCGGGTTGAATGAAAAAGTGATCGGGTAAGCGAAAGAACCGCTCGGGTTGGATGTAAAAGTGATCGGGTAGGCGGAAGAACCGCTCGGGTAGGGTGAAAAAGTGATCGGGTAAGGCTCAGAACCGCTCGGGTTGAATGAAAAAGTGATCGGGTAAGCGAAAGAACCGCTCGGGTTGGATGTAAAAGTGATCGGGTAGGCGGAAGAACCGCTCAGTTTGGATGTAAAAGTGATCGGGTAGGATGAAGAACCGCTCGGGTTGAATGAAAAAGTGGTCGGGTAAGGTGAAAAACTGCTCGGGGAGAGAAGATGATTGTCCGAGAGTAACATCAATGCGAAAAAATAAAGATATCCACAAATTTTCTTAAATACAAAATATCGCTTAAATTTAATTGGTTAAAATTTTATTTTAATAAAAGCTATTTGCAAAAGTAAAAATACTTGCTATATTCAAGGCAAAAAGAAGGGGGGATACCATGATTTTAAAACCATTTGAGCAAGCAACGATGATAGAAGGATTACGTGCGTTGGTTCAACGACTAGATCCAAGTCATCCACTCTCTTTAAAAATTTCTAAAGAGTTACAACAGTTAGAAGCAGGTGATTTTGGTGAGCAAAGCATTATAAGAGCATTACAAAAGCTATCGCAGAGTCTGGAAATCTCTATTTTGCATAATATTACTTTATTTGAGCCTGTTCCTATTCAACTTGATGTCGTAGTTATAACGCCTAATTCTGTTGTTGTAATTGAAAGCAAAAATATACGGGGTAATATCGAATTGAAGCGTAGTCCGAGGCAAATGGTCCGTGTTTTAGAGAATGGAGATAAACATATTTTTAATCACCCAGAAATTCAACTCGAAGAATTTATTTTTGGTCTAAGTACATTTTTCAAGCAACATAAGGTTCAAGTAGAAGTGATTGGCATAATAGTTTTTCCTTTTAACAATGCAGAAGTTTACTATGAAGAAGGAAAGTATCCAGTTATAATGAGGCGTGAATTGACACATTTTCTTAGACAACATATAAATAATAGTAAATCACAAAAAATGTTCCCCACTGCAAAAATAGCCAACCTTTTACTTAAGTATCATCGTGTTTTTCAGACTCCCCCACTATGCATTCATTATAAAATTGATCCCCAAGATATAAAAAAGGGTATATTCTGTAGACATTGTCATCAATCAAAATTAATCCGACAAAAACAAAGTTGGTTTTGCCCAAAGTGTGAAATTTATGATAAAACCGCGTCAAATCAAGCATTGCGAGATTACTGTTTATTAATTGACGAGAAAATTAATACGGAAACGGCACGTTGTTTTTTAGAAGTATCAAATCGACATCTTGCGAAAAGAATAATACAAAAATATACCAATAAAAAGGAAGGGGATAATAATCAAACGATTTATTATTTGAAGAATATGTAATAAACAAAGGTATTGCTTAGTAGCAGAAGAAATCAGGTAGTTTTAAAAGCGGCTCTGGTTATGTGAAAAATCGCTCTGGTAGTTTCGGATTGCTCGGGTTATGTGAAGAACTGCTCGGGTTGAATGAAAAAGTGATCGGCTAGGCGGAAGAATCGCTCGGGTTGTGTGAAAAAGTGATCGGCTAGGCTGAAGAATCGCTCGGGTTGTGTGTAAAAGTGATCGGGTAGGCGAAAGAACCGCTCGGGTTGGATGTAAAAGTGATCGGGTAGGCGGAAGAATCGCTCGGGTTGTGTGTAAAAGTGATCGGGTAGACAGAAAAAACGCTCAGGTAGTTTCAAAAACTACTCTACCCTCGAAATTATCATAAGTTACATCATCCAAAATCAAAACCATCACAAAATACTACCGAAATCTATTAATATACCTCCATATATCTAAAAAGTTATCATTAAAAATTAATTTTGTAATATAGAAATATAAACTCATTCTTGTCCATAAAAAAAGAAGGGATGAATGAGTATTCATAAGGAGTGTTAATCTAAGAACCTAAGAAATACAGTTATATAAATGTTGTTAAACGCATAATAATTAATCGAAAATGCAATTATTTTCTATTTTCTGTTTGAAACTATATTTCTTTTTCATTATAATTAAAATACGGATTTATAAAGTTTGGGACAAAGGGGAGAGGACGTATGACAACAAAACCATGGCTAAAAAATTATCCTGAAGAAATACCATCGTCTTTAACGTTTGAGGAAATTCCTGTGCAAGAGTTTTTGACACGTGCTTATAAAAAGAATCCATCCAAAATTGCGATTCATTTTATGGGGAAGGATTTGACGTACACAGAGCTATATGAGTCAGCGCTAAGGTTCGCAAACTATTTACAAGCCCTTGGTATAGAAAAGGGAGATCGTGTGGCTATTATGCTACCAAATTCACCGCAAAGTGTAATCGCTTACTACGGGGCAATGTATGCTGGAGCGGTTGTTGTACAAACAAATCCACTTTATACTGAGCGTGAACTTCAATATCAAATGGCCGATTCAGGTGCGAAAGTTATTTTATTGATGGATATTTTATATCCGCGTGTCATGAAAATCATAAAGGAAACTTCACTTGAAAATGTAATTGTTACAGCCATTAAAGATTATTTACCATTTCCCAAAAATTTAGTTTATCCCTATATTCAAAAAAAGCAGTATGGTTTTAGTGTAAAGGTTGAACATAGTGGTCAAAATCATCTATTTACAGAAATTATGCGCTCGTCGCCAATTAAAATGATGGATATCCCATTTGATTTTGAAGAGGATGTTGCGTTGCTGCAATATACGGGGGGGACTACTGGCTTTCCTAAGGGTGTTATGCTAACTCATAAAAATTTAATTGCCAATACAACAATGTGTGATGCATGGTTGTATAAATGCGTGCATGGTGAGGAAACCATTATGGGCGTATTACCGTTCTTCCATGTCTATGGTATGACGACCGTTATGTTATTATCTGTTGTTACGCAAAATAAAATGGTGCTTTTACCAAAGTTTGATGTAGAAACAGCGTTGAAAACGATTGAAAAGCTAAAACCAACACTTTTCCCAGGTGCACCGACTTTATATATTGGTTTGTTAAATCATCCGGATATTACAAAGTACGATTTATCGTCTATTAAAGCATGCATAAGTGGTTCCGCTTCATTGCCAGTGGAAGTGCAGGAGAAATTTGAAGCGGTAACAGGAGGAAAACTTGTAGAAGGTTATGGTTTAACAGAAACTTCTCCTGTAACACATGGTTCGCCTATTTGGGGTAAGCGTGTTATCGGATCAATTGGTGTACCTTGGCCTAATACGGATGCGGTAATTTTACGCTCTGGTGATACAGAGGTGCTTCCAGTCGGTGAGGTTGGGGAAATAGCTGTTAAAGGGCCACAGGTTATGAAAGGCTATTGGAATCGACCAGAAGATACGGCAGCAGCGTTCGTAGATGGATGGTTTTTAACTGGAGATCTGGGCTATATGGATGAAGAAGGATTTTTCTATGTAGTAGATCGTAAAAAAGATTTGATTATCGCAGGTGGTTTTAATATTTACCCTCGTGAGGTAGAGGAAGTACTATATGAACGAGAGGAAATCCAAGAATGTATAGTTGCGGGCATACCGGATCCGTATCGAGGAGAAACCGTAAAAGCTTATATTGTTTTAAAAGAAGGATTTTCGATTACAGAAGACGAATTAAATAAATATTGCCGTCAACACTTAGCTGCTTTTAAAGTTCCTCGTTATTATGAGTTTAGGGATGAACTACCGAAAACAGCAGTTGGAAAAATTTTGCGTCGTGCGTTAGTGGACGAAGAAAAGACGAAATTGGCGAATAAAGAAGCGAAATAAATACGTGGGAAAGTATTGACAAGCAAAGATGTAAAATATAATATGAAAATATGAATGAATGACCATTCATATTTTCATATTTTTTTTAGGTTAACACGTCACATTCTTGAAAACAATTAGTGGGAAAATTTTGAGATTACTGGTCATAGAAGGATGACATCATGTATGTAAAATTAAGACATTGATTGAGCATGGATGTTTACGTGTGTAAGTTTTTTAGGTGGTGATATAAAAGTGAAACGTGATAAGCCAAAATATAAGCAAATTATTGATGCAGCTGTCATCGTTATTGCAGAAAATGGGTATCACCAAGCCCAAGTATCGAAGATTGCTAAACAGGCAGGGGTGGCCGACGGAACAATCTATTTATATTTTAAAAATAAAGAAGATATATTAATTTCTGTCTTTAATGAAAAAATGGCTGTTTTTGTAGAGTCATTACAAGATATAATAGAAAATGGAAGTACGTCAAAAGACAAACTTTCACGAATGATAGAAAATCATTTTAATGTTCTAGCAACAGATCGATACCTAGCAACCGTCACACAATTGGAACTACGACAATCGAACAAGGATTTACGATTAAAGATCAATTCGGTGTTAAGAGAGTATTTACAATTACTTGATCAAATTTTAATCGAAGGTATGCTTTCAGGTGAGTTCAATCAAACGATGGATGTACGCTTGGCACGACAAATGGTATTTGGAACAATTGACGAAACTATTACGTCGTGGGTCATGAGTGACTATCGATATGATTTGATAGAACAGGTTCCAAAGGTTCAGGCATTAATCCTGAACGGCATTAAAGCTTAAAAGGATGTGGAGAAATGGAATTTCTAAGTTGGAAAGTAGAGGATGGAGTAGCAATTATTACGATTGCACGTCCGCCAGCAAACGCATTATCCCGCGGAATCATTACCGAAGTAAATGCTGTGCTAGATGCCGTAGAAAATGATGACACTGTACGTGTCCTTGTACTACATGGCGATGGCCGTTTCTTCTCAGCAGGTGCAGACATTAAGGAATTTACAGAGGTTGAATCTGGGGATGAATTTACAAAGCTAGCGAGCAATGGTCAACAAGTTTTTGAGCGAGTTGAATCGTTCTCTAAACCTATTATTGCTGCAATTCATGGTGCCGCACTAGGTGGGGGGCTTGAACTAGCGATGAGCTGTCATCTGCGCTTTGTGACAGAATCTGCGAAATTAGGGTTACCTGAATTACAATTAGGTCTTATTCCAGGTTTTGGGGGTACACAACGTCTACCACGATATGTAGGAGTTGCGAAAGCTGCAGAAATGATGTTTACAAGTGAGCCGATTTCTGGTGCAGAAGCTGTGCAATGGGGTCTAGCGAATCGTGCATTTACAGATGAAGCATTACTTGAAGAAACGCTAAAGGTAGCGAAGAAAATTGCGAAAAAGAGCCCGGTTGCTTTAAAAGCAGCTATTCAAACATTGCAATATGCTAAGCATGCTTCATTCTATGAAGGTATTGAGGCAGAAGCAAAATCCTTTGGCACGGTATTCGTATCGGAAGATGCTAAAGAGGGAATTCAAGCATTTATTGAAAAACGCGAGCCTGTGTTTACTGGCAAATAAATATTCCATCAGTGTCGATAGCGACTTGAAAGAGTGTTATCCGACGTTATCGACACTGAAAATATATAATATTTATAAGTTTACTTAGAAATAAAAAACGTTTCAGGAGGTATGGATATATGAATATTTTTGCATTAATTAAACGTACGTTTGATACAGAAGAAAAAATCGTTGTGTCGGGTGGTAAAATCCAAGAGGATGGCGCAGAATTCATCATCAACCCTTACGATGAATATGCAATTGAAGAGGCAATTCAAGTTCGTGACGCTGCTGGTGGTAAAGTAACAGTTGTTACGATTGGTGGCGAAGATGCAGAGAAGCAACTACGTACAGCTCTTGCTATGGGAGCAGACGAGGCGGTTCTTATTAATACTGAAGATGATTTAGATGAATTAGATCAAAATGCAGCTGCCTATATTTTAGCTGAATATTTAAAAGATAAAGACCCTGATTTAATTTTAACAGGAAACGTTGCCATTGACGGAGGTTCAGGTCAAGTAGGTCCTCGTGTTGCAGATTTACTAGGCATTAACTATGTAACGACAATTACTAAGCTTGAAATTGACGGAACATCTGCGAAAATTGTACGCGACATCGAAGGTGATTCGGAAGTGATCGAAACATCTTTACCACTTTTAGTAACAGCTCAACAAGGTTTAAACGAGCCACGTTACCCATCTTTACCAGGTATCATGAAAGCGAAGAAGAAGCCGCTTGCAGAGCTTGAGTTAGATGATTTAGATATCGATGAAGATGATGTAGAAGTTAAGGTAGAAACAGTTGATATTTTCTTACCAGCTCAAAAGGCAGCAGGTCGTGTTCTTGATGGAGAACTTACTGCTCAAGTAAAAGAGCTAGTAAACCTACTTCATACAGAGGCGAAAGTAGTTTAAGTCATCTGATAACGCAAATCGAATCTTAAAGGGTAACGGAGGGAATATACTATGTCAAAAAAAGTATTAGTATTAGGTGAAGTTCGTGAAGGAAGCTTACGTAATGTTTCTTTCGAAGCAATTGCAGCTGCAAAGCAAATCGCAGATGGTGGTGAGGTTGTTGGTGTTCTTTTAGGAGATGCCGTGGCAAATTTAACAGGTTCATTATTTGAATATGGTGCTGATCGTGTTGTAACGGTGGAACATCCACATTTAAAACAATATACATCTGATGGCTATGGTCAAGCTTTATTAGCAGTAATTGAGCAAGAAAATCCAACTGGTATCGTATTTGGTCATACTGCAAACGGTAAAGATTTATCGCCAAAAATTGCAAGTAAATTACAAGCTGGACTTGTATCTGATGTAACGTCTATCGAAGGTGCTGGCGATGATGTTGTATTCATCCGTCCAATTTACTCCGGTAAAGCTTTTGAAAAAGTTAAAGTAAAAGACGGTTTGGTTTTAGCTTCAATTCGTCCAAATAATATTGCACCATTAGAAAAAGTAGGCGGTAAATCAGGTGATGTAACTTCTATTTCTGTAGATATTACAAACCTTCGTACAATCATTAAAGAGGTTGTACGCAAATCTTCAGAGGGTGTAGATCTTTCAGAGGCGAAAGTAGTTGTAGCAGGTGGTCGTGGCGTAAAATCAGAGGAAGGTTTTGAGCCATTAAAAGAGCTAGCAGATTTACTTGGTGGTGCAGTTGGTGCTTCACGTGGTGCATGTGATGCTGAATATTGTGACTACTCACTTCAAATTGGTCAAACGGGTAAGGTTGTAACACCAGACCTTTACATTGCAGCGGGTATTTCTGGAGCAATTCAGCACTTAGCTGGTATGTCAAACTCAAAAGTAATCGTTGCGATTAATAAAGATCCAGAGGCAAATATTTTCAAAGTTGCGGACTACGGTATCGTAGGTGATTTATTTGAGGTAGTACCTCTTCTAATCGAAGAATTTAAAGCGTTAAAAGTGAATGCATAATTAATTTAACTTCTTTCAGCAGAAGTCTCCCACCTCTATAGGTGCTGAGATGAATGCGGTTTTAAGTAACTCTTCAGCGGGTCACTAAACATCCGCTGAAAGACGCAATGATGCCGAGGCATAATTGATATTAGTGCGGGGAGGATGTATCTTCTCCGCTTTTTTTGTTCAAATTTTTTGAGTTTTTAAAGTTATTGCAAAATAAAATATTGACAGAGTTAATATTAGAACGTATAGTGATGAATAATAATTTAATTTCTTTCGGACGTAACTATGCCGAGGCGTAATTGAATTTTTCGAAAATAATGTTTTGAAACGCAAAGATTAGGAGTAGTAAAAGCTCATTATTTGGTGCAGAGAGCTGCGGGATGGTGCAACGCAGTCCAATAAGACTTTGAACTTGCCTAGGAGTGGTAAGATAAGTGGAATTTACAGATTATTCTATTTACTTGACGATTAACCTACGTTACAAGGTTTTTGAGTAGGGTTTTTATAGAACCAATTAGAGTGGTACCGCGGTTTGCTTATGGCATATCGTCTCTTCTTTCATTTGATAATGAAGGAACAGATGATATGCCTTTTTGTTTTCGTCTAATCTAAAGCGCTACATCCTCGAGGTAGCTTTTCTTTTTGCTTCGGGCTCTCTAGCGCATTTGTTCATTTTAGGAGGTAAGGAAATGGAAAAAGATAATCAAAAATTACAAAGAACAATGACCTCACGACATATTACGATGATGGCTTTAGGTGGAGCCATTGGTGCAGGATTATTTAAAGGGAGCAGTGCAGCCATTGATTTGGCAGGGCCATCTGTACTTTTGGCGTACTTAATAGGTGGTATTATTCTGTTATTTGTTATGCAAGGTCTAGCAGAAATGGCAGTCCGTAATAGCGAAGCCAGAACATTTAGAGATTTAGTTCAAAGCATTTTAGGAAAGTATCCAGCTTATTTCCTAGATTGGATCTATTGGAAAATGTGGGTTTTAAATATTGCGGCAGAATCCATAGTTGCGGGCATTTTTATTCAATATTGGTTGCCGGATTACCCAATCTGGATACTTGCATTATCTGTTTCGGTGTTAGTTACAGCTATTAACTTGTTATCAGTGAAAGTTTTTGCTGAAACTGAATATTGGCTGGCGTTAATTAAAATTACCGTTATTGTGGTGTTCATCATAGCAGGACTAATATTATTACTTGTAAATTTTGGTGATCATACGGCTGTTGGTTTTTCTAATTTAACGGAGCATGGTGGTTTCTTCCCGAATGGATCGATGGGGTTAATTGCTGCAATGCTTGTAGTTATTTATTCTTACGGTGGTACTGAAATTATTGGTATTACATTAGCTGAAACGAAAAATCCTGAAAAAGTAGTGCCAAAAGCTGTTCGCAGTACATTAGTACGTATTGTGACTTTCTATATACTGCCTTTCTTTATTATCGTTAGCTTGATTCCTTGGAATGAAGTGAATGGGGTGCCGGAAAGTCCGTTTGTGATGGTGTTTAAAATGATGGGGATTCCTGGTGCTGACCATATTATGAATGCTGTTGTTTTACTTGCCATTATTTCATCAATGAACTCAGGACTTTATGGTTCATCACGCATTTTGTATACACAAGCTGTGGACGGGCGTGTTCCTAAAATCTTTGCACGTTTATCAAAAAGAAAAGTTCCAGTATATGCTATACTGATGTGTACTTTAGCTTTATATATGGGCGTAATCATTTCTTTATTTGTGGGAAGCAAAGCCTTTGATTACCTAATGGGTTCACTTGGATACACCGTGTTATTTATTTGGTTAATTATTGCGATTGCGCATTTGAAATCGCGTAAAAAACAGCAGGAAAAAACAAGTGCCTATGCAGTAAAATGGTTCCCTTATACAACTTGGATAGCGATTATTGCGTTAAGTGCAATCCTGATTGGTATTATTTTTACAACATCTATTATCGTTACAGGTATTACATTAGCTATTTATCTCTTTATTACGTTAACTTATGTGTATAAAGGTCGTTTTCAAGAAAATTAGTTAAATAGCGAATTAACATAATACCTTTTTTGACCTAGTTTTTCATTAATTATGCATACTAGGCAGATTGTTCGCTCTAGCGAATTTATCCATGCTATACTACAAGCATAGTAAGTTTAAGGAGGATTTCAAATGGCAATTGTACATGCAACAGATGCAACTTTCCAAGATGATATTAAAGAAGGGTTAGTACTAGTAGACTTCTGGGCTGCTTGGTGCGGACCTTGTAAAATGATTGGGCCAGTTCTTGAGGAAATGGACGCTGCAGGTAGTGCGGCTAAAATCGTAAAAGTAGATGTAGATAACAACCAAGGTACTGCAGCAGAGTACCAAATTATGTCTATCCCATCATTGCTATTATTCAAAGATGGTGAATTAGTAGACAAAACTGTTGGTTTCCAACCTAAAGAAGCGTTAGAAGCATTTATCGCAAAACATGCTTAATTTATAAGAAAAGAAAAGTCGAGCCATCTATAGATGTGCTCGGCTTTTTTTCGTTATATAATAAAGAGAAAAAGCGAACGCTAGTTTTAACAAGAGGGAGGGCTGGTAGGCGATGAATGATTTAATTAAACGAAAGCTTGAAATTTTACCAGATCAGCCTGGCTGCTATTTGATGAAGGATCGGCAAGGAACAATTATTTATGTTGGGAAAGCAAAAGTGCTGAAAAATCGAGTGCGCTCGTATTTTACTGGTACGCATGAAGGGAAAACACAGAGACTTGTAAGCGAAATAGAAGATTTTGAGTACATTGTGACATCCTCTAATATAGAAGCTTTAATATTAGAGCTTAATCTTATTAAACTACACGATCCGAAATATAATATTATGCTGACGGATGATAAAACGTATCCGTATCTTAAAATTACAAATGAAAAACATCCACGACTTATTACGACGCGAAAAGTGAAAAAAGATAAGGCGAAATATTTTGGTCCATATCCGAATGCATATGCAGCTAGTGAAACGAAAAAGCTGCTTGATCGTTTATATCCGCTTCGAAAATGTGTGCAACTACCTTCCAAGGTTTGTTTGTATTATCACATGGGACAATGCCTAGCACCTTGCGTAAAAGATATTGATGCTCAAATTTACCATGAAATGATTGAGGATATGACGAAATTTTTGAATGGTGGTGTTGAGGCGGTCAAAAAGGAGCTCGAGGGAAAGATGCTTGCAGCTGCAGAAAATTTAGAGTTTGAGCGTGCAAAAGAGTTTCGCGATCAAATTGCTCATATTGACACTGTCATGCAAAAGCAAAAAATCGTATCAAGTGATACTACGAACCGCGATGTATTTGGCTATGCAGTCGAGAAGGGCTGGATGTGTGTGCAAGTTTTCTTTGTTCGTCAAGGAAAGCTCATTGAACGAGATGTTTCGATTTTCCCAATTTATCAAGAGGCAGAAGAGGAATTTTTAACGTTCGTTGGCCGATTTTACGAGAAGTTAGAGCACATTAAGCCTAAGGAGATTTTTATCCCACAATCTATTGATGCGGATATTCTAACGGAATTACTTGATGTTCGGGTGTTGACACCAAAACGTGGGCAAAAAAAAGAACTTGTCGAATTAGCGATTAAAAATGCTGAAATTGCTGTAGCAGCAAAGTTCCAGCTTATTGAACGTCAGGAAGAACGAACGATAGGAGCGTGTGAGGCACTAGGTGAAGCTATGGGTATTTCTACACCTTTACGGATAGAAGCTTTCGATAATAGTCATATGCATGGAACAGATGCTGTATCTGCAATGGTTGTATTTATCGATGGGAAGCCATCAAAGAAGGAGTATCGAAAATACAAAACACGCACAGCTGCCAAGCACGATGATTATGGGGCAATGCAAGAAGTAATACGTCGTCGGTATACACGAGTATTAAAGGAAGGTCTACCTTTGCCAGATTTAGTACTAATCGATGGTGGGAAGGGGCAGATGGAAGTTGCGCGCGAAGTATTAGAAGATGAACTCGGCC
This sequence comes from Lysinibacillus sp. fls2-241-R2A-57, assembly GCF_030209535.1. Lineage (NCBI taxonomy): Bacteria > Bacillati > Bacillota > Bacilli > Caryophanales > Bacillaceae > Lysinibacillus > Lysinibacillus sp. fls2-241-R2A-57. The sequence goes on along the minus strand of NZ_JARVRU010000032.1, from coordinate 95,746 downwards.
TAGTCATTCCAATTGCTGGATTAGCAAAAGATGACAAGCATAATACGTCACAGCTTTTATTTGGTGACCCACCTGAAGTAATTGAGTTAAAGCGCACAAGTGATGGATTTTATTTACTGCAACGAATTCAAGACGAAGTACACCGCTTCGCCATTACCTTCTTACGACAACAGCACGAGAAGCATGCCATTCAATCTGTTCTCGATCATATAGAGGGCATTGGTCCAAAGCGAAAACAGCAATTACTTAAGCATTTTGGCTCTGTCAAAAAAATTCGTGAGGCAAGTGAGTTGGCGTTACAGGAAGCCGGTATGCCTGCTAATCTAGCTAGCAATATTTACGCCTATTTTCATTCTGCAGAAAACACCCACCTCTGAAGGAATGAATTGCGCGGGCACAATTCAAAATCCGGACGCAATTACGCCAAGGCGAGTTGATTTTCAATAAGAGACATTGTCAAAGGATTAGACGTATGCTAAGGTTGTATATAACATTGCTCCTTAATATAGCAATGTTATGTACGGAGCCTTAGTTTTTTGTAGTTTCTATTTATCCATAAACTATAAGGTTCAATTAAATACATTCACTATTTAGTGATGATAGAGGTGCAAGGTTCAAGAGTAGTACATTCGAGGACGAACAAGTCCAGTGAAAATGTACAAAAGGGGAGCTTGCCGAAGTGGAGCATCGTTGTTTCCGATGCTGTGCTGGTTTTACATTTAAGAGATGTAAGACTGTCGATTCTAATCGTTTCGGAGAGCTATCACACATGCGCAAGTTACTTTTATTGTACATGTTATAGGCAGCTTTCACGTTATGTGAGAGCTGCCTTTTTAGCTTTCTGAAGATAACAAGTTATTCCGATAAAGGGATGATGTCAAAAGATTTTTCTGTATGATTGTGGGCCATAAACCATGCTCAACGGAGTAGCCCCCGAGAGCAAAGATACATGCGGAGAGCGTTCTCCGTGAGTGGAATGTACAGTCAAGTACATATTTGGGTGAGGAGCCGCAAAAGTAAGCTACTTTATAATCAGCGAAATGATTAAAAACGAAGGAGAATGGTAAAGATGGCGAGAATTGTGATGAAATTTGGTAGTGCTGCATTAGCATCGACAGAGCACATTCAAAATGTTGCGAAAAGGGCGCTAGCTGAAAGAGAAAGAGGGTATGATGTTGTCGTTGTAACAGCGGCGATGGCGAATATGACGAAAGAATTAGCAAAGATGGCTCGTGATCTATCAGATAATGCGTCTAAGCGTGAACTAGATGTATTACTTTCGACAAGCTCACAACTATCAAGTGCGTTAGTGGCAATTGCTTTGCAGGAAGAAGGATACAGTGCAGTGTCATTAACAGGATGGCAAGCGGGTATTCAAACGGATGATATGCATGGTAATGCACGTATAGATTATCTTGATGTAAGTCGTATTGAGGAACACTTTGCACAAGGACAAATTGTTGTAATTACTGGGGTACAAGGCATCAATTATTCACAGAATATTACGACGCTTGGTAAAGGTGGAGCGGAAACGACGGCTGTAGCTATTGCGGCAGCGTTGGAGGCAGAGCGCGTAGATATTTACACAAATGTGGATGGTGTCTATACAGCTGATCCAAGTCATGTAGCTAGAGCACAAAAGCTAAAAGAAATTTCCTATGACGAGATGCTAGAGCTATCAAATTTAGGATCACGAATTTTACATCCGCGAGCTGTAGAGTTAGCAAAGAAGTTTCAAATGCCAGTTATTATTCGGTCGAGTGTAATCGATACAGTAGGAACTTTATTGAAGGAGGAAGTTGAGATGGAGAAAAATTTAATTGTACGTGGTGTTGCCTATGAGTCAGATGTTATTCGTTTAACAGTTGGTTATGATGCTTATTCTGATGCTTCGTTAGCAGATATGTTCACAATACTTGCAGAAAATCGCATAAACGTCGATATAATCGTGCAAGCAATAATAGATGGATTAAAGCCGACTGTATCATTTACCATTTCAAAAGAGGAGTTTGCAGAAGCATTACGGGTCTTAGAAGATAGTAAACTATCACTAGGATTTAGTTTTGCTGATTTCGAAATCGGCTTAGCGAAAGTTTCTATTATTGGATCAGGTATGGCATCTAATCCAGGCGTTGCTGCCCGTATGTTTGATCGTTTACGTCGTGAAAGTATCCCGGTAAAAATGGTAAGTACATCTGAAATAAAAGTGTCTGTTGTTGTACCTCAAGACGAAATGATTCGTGCAGCAAATGCATTACACGATGAATTCAATTTAGAACATGCGCTTTACATATAATAATGAATAGGATGTGTCGGTAAAAGGTACATCCTATTTTTTCTTTATATAAATTTAATATTTTATATATTACTATTGTTGTATAATAAAGTGTAATTACATGTTTTACCAAGGAAAAGGTGGGAATTTGTATGGCATTATTAGGTTTATTTCAAAAGCCAATTAATGAAGGCGTTGAGAAACACAACGATTTTGAAATACAAATATTAAAAAAACGAATTCTACAATTGGAACTTGAGCAGGAAAGCGTTGATGTGAAAAATGCGATTTTAGATTTTGTACTAGCGCATATGGAGTTAATTAATTTTCAAACGATTTTAAAGGTTCAAAGTGTCTCAGCAAGTGTAGGAGATATTTCAGCAATGACTGAAGAAATGTCGTCAAATACAGAAGAGATGCTGGCTGTTGAGCAAAATGTTAATGCAAATATTCAAGAAATAAAACAGCATTCGTTACTACTTGTAGACGAAATGGAATCATCCATTACGAAAGGTGAAATGGTTCAGGAGCTGTTAGCTAAAGGAGCTCATTCAACAAAACAGCTGAATAATGAAATGAGTAAAATGAATGATATTAGTAAAAGTGTAACCGGGATTGCCGATCAAACACAACTACTAGCCTTAAATGCCTCAATTGAAGCTGCACGTGCTGGTGAACATGGGAAGGGCTTTAATGTTGTCGCGTTGGAGGTAGGAAAGTTAGCTAATAGCTCGAAAGATTCATTGCAAGAAATGACGAAGATTCGATCAGTCATCGATAGGCAATTACATAACACATTAGAAAATATTGAACAAGTTGAACATTACTTTACTGATTTTTTAAGTATCATGAAAGGCAATATTACTAATCTGACAGTAACAAGTAAAAATTTTGAAGAAGTTGCACACGGAATTCATCAAATGACAGCTGCATCAGAGGAAAACGTAGTAGCTGTAGACAGTTTAGCGGTGACGCTGACTGAATTATCACATACAAGTGACTTTTCAGAAATTGTACAGAATCAAGTATCTGAAATGCTAAAAGCTATCGTACCGACAATTCGAAAGCCATCAGAGCAAACGGTAATTAGCCAATTGGCAGCGAGGTTAATGGATCATGCTAGTTTTTTACGAATTGCTATTCAAAAAGCTGGACATAAAGAAATATTAAAAACGCATCATCAATGTGCGTTTGGGAAATGGTATTATGGGCATTTTGAGCAATATCAGAATTTACCAGAGTATCGTCATATAGAACAACCTCATGAATTAGTACATACGGCTGCTCAGAAATTAGTTAATGAACTGTCAAATAGTAACTTAGAAGAAATGGTTCAACACTCACTTAATATTTTGGAAGCATTTATTTCGTTAATAGATGTGCTTTTAAAAGAAAGACATGCTCAGTTATGAATAGAGAAAAGGATTGTCATCCAGCAATTTGGAATGACAATCCTTTTTGTTTTATTCGGTAGGTAGGGTGTGCATGATTCGTTCTTTGACGTCCCATTTTACTGTGAACATAACGTTTTGATGCTTTTCACGTTTTTCATCATAGCATTCTGTTAAATAACCTTTTGCTTGCTGGATTTGCTCAGCTATAAATCCTGCTTCAAGTCTAAAGCTACGCAAACCGATTTGTAAAATTGTTGGATCATTTGTCAATAGGAATATACGTCCATCCTTTGATTCTTTCATAAGCTCTAAATTACCCCAACAGGCATCTGCGAAAAATGCGATAATTTCATCTTGACTTCTACAAGGGAACTTTCTAGCAAGCTCTTTTCCTGCCCAATAAAGGACATCATCTTCATGTTTGCCAAGAATAGTAGATAGAATATGATCGCGAATTATCTCATAGCCAAATGATGAGATTGTAGGAGATGAAGTGTTTAACATTGAAATCCTTCTTTCTTAGAATTTTCTTAAAATTTAACCTCGATAAAGTAAAGGTAGATTTTTCGAGAAAAAATGATGCATCACGTACTAGATTGTTTCTTTAATAAGGGCTATGAAAAACTCCAAGTTACCTTGACGCTCGTAGCTCTTGAGAGTACAATAAACATGTCATAATATTGTACCATGATGAAATACACAGTCAATGAGGTATCATTTACAAAATGATGACTTCTTTTGTTGTGTTATTTTAAGTACTAAGGGGGGTAACAGTCTTGTCGAAAGATCGAGAGTTTTTATGGCGTCGTTTACATTCTCTACTTGGTGTCATTCCAGTAGGTCTGTTTCTGATGTTCCACTTGTCAATGAACTTCACTGCTGTTGGTGGTGAACAAGCTTACAATGATGCAGTAAGTAAGATGGATTTAATTCCACACAATCTTCTGTTAGTAATTGAGTGGGTAGTTATTTATATCCCATTACTGTTCCACGCATTCTATGGTGTCTTCATTGCATTCACTGCTTCACCAAACACAGGGCGTTTCAGTACATACCGTAACTGGATGTTCTCATTACAACGTTTCACTGGTGTATTCTTAGTGATTTTCATTGCATGGCATATTTTCCAAACGCGTATCCAAAAAGCGTTAGGTGCAGATGTTGAATTCAATATGATCGCAGATATCGTATCGAATCCACTAATGCTTGGATTCTATATTGTTGGTATTTTATCAGCAACTTTCCACTTATCAAACGGTTTATGGGCATTCCTAGTAAGCTGGGGTATTACACAATCTCCTCAGTCTCAAAAGGTTGCTACTTATGTAACAAACATTATTTTCGTAATTCTAAGTGTAGTTGGTGTGGCTGCTATTTTATCTTTCGTATAATTTAATAGAAGTTACTATTAGAGTCCATTCAATCATTGCAATTTTTTAAGAGGAGTGAGAAATAATCATGGCGAAAAGCAAAATAATTGTTGTCGGCGGTGGTCTAGCTGGTCTGATGGCAACGATTAAAGCAGCTGAAGTTGGTACTGAAGTTGATTTATTCTCATTAGTTCCTGTAAAACGCTCACACTCTGTATGTGCGCAAGGCGGAATTAATGGTGCGGTAAATACAAAAGGTGAAGGGGATTCTCCTTGGATTCACTTCGATGATACAGTATACGGTGGGGACTTCTTAGCGAACCAACCACCAGTTAAGGGTATGTGTGATGCAGCACCTGGTATTATTCACTTAATGGACCGTATGGGTGTTATGTTCAACCGTACTCCAGAAGGTCTTCTTGATTTCCGTCGTTTTGGTGGTACACTACACCACCGTACAGCATTCTCTGGTGCGACAACTGGTCAACAATTACTATACGCGCTAGACGAGCAAGTTCGTTCTCACGAAGTAGCTGGTTTAGTTAACAAATATGAGCACTGGGAATTCCTTGGTGCAATAGTTGATCCTGACGGCGTTTGTCGTGGTATCGTAGCGCAAGATATGCGTACAGAAGAAATTAAATCATTCCGTGCAGACGCTGTTATTATGGCAACTGGTGGCCCTGGTATTATCTTCGGTAAAACAACAAACTCTGTAATTAATACAGGTTCTGCTGCTTCTATCGTTTACCAACAAGGTGCTACTTACGCGAATGGTGAGTTCATTCAAATTCACCCAACAGCTATTCCTGGAGACGACAAAAACCGTCTAATGTCAGAATCAGCTCGTGGTGAAGGTGGCCGTATTTGGACTTACAAAGACGGTAAACCTTGGTACTTCTTAGAAGAAAAATACCCTGCGTATGGTAACTTAGTACCACGTGATATTGCAACACGTGAAATTTTCGACGTTTGTGTAAACCAAAAACTTGGAATCAACGGCGAAAACATGGTATACCTAGATCTTTCTCATAAAGATCCACATGAATTAGATATAAAACTTGGTGGTATCATTGAAATCTACGAAAAATTCGTAGGTGATGACCCACGTAAATTACCAATGAAAATTTTCCCAGCAGTTCACTACTCAATGGGTGGATTATGGGTTGACTACAACCAAATGACTGAGATTCCTGGTTTATTTGCAGCAGGTGAATGTGATTACTCTCAACATGGTGCAAACCGTCTTGGAGCGAACTCATTATTATCTGCTATCTATGGTGGTATGGTTGCTGGTCCAAACGCAGTTGATTATGTTAAACATCTTAAAAAGCATGCTGAAGATCTTCCACAGGAAATTTTCGATGCTCGCGTAAAAGAAGAACAAGCGAAATGGGATGCTATCATGAAAATGGATGGCACAGAAAACGCTTACTTACTTCATAAAGAACTTGGTGAAATGATGACTGCTACTATGACAGTAGTACGTTACAACGATCAACTTCAAGATACATTGAAAAAACTTGATGAATTCCAAAAACGTTGGGAAAACATTAACATCAACGATACACAAAAATGGAGTAACCAAGGTGGTCACTTTACGCGTCAGTTGAAAAATATGATTTACCTAGCGAAAGTAATGACAAAAGGTGCATTATTACGTGACGAATCTCGTGGTGCACACTATAAGCCTGACTTCCCGAATCGTGATGATGAGAAGTTCTTAAAAACTACAATGGCGAAATTTGACCCAACTACTGGTGATCCAATCATCACGTACCAAGAAGTCGACGTTTCATTAATTCCACCACGTAAACGTGATTACTCTGCGAAAGGAGACTAAGAATTATGGATATCGCAGCTAATACTGGAAGAATGGTAAAAGTTGAAATTTTACGTCAAGATACACAAGGTGGCAATGGCTACTGGCAGAAATTCGAAGTTCCTTACCGCCATGGTATGAACGTCATTTCTGTTTTAATGGAAATTCAAAAGCATCCAGTTATGTCAAATGGTGAAAAAACAACACCAGTTGCATGGGACATGAACTGTCTTGAAGAAGTTTGTGGTGCATGTTCAATGGTTATCAATGGCCGTCCACGTCAGTCTTGTTCAACACTGATTGATCAATTGACTGAACCAGTTCGCCTTGAGCCTATGAAAACATTCCCAGTTATTCGTGACTTACAAGTTGACCGTGAACGTATGTTCAACGCACTTAAAAAAGTTAAAGCATGGGTTCCAATCGATGGTACTTATGATTTAGGTGAAGGTCCACGTATGCCAGAAGGTAAACGTCAATGGGCTTATGAATTATCTAAATGTATGACTTGTGGTGTATGTATGGAAGCGTGTCCAAACGTGTCTGAAAAAGCTTCATTCATCGGACCAGCACCGTTATCACAAGTACGTCTATTTAACACTCACCCAACTGGTGCAATGATTAAAGACGAACGTTTAAATGCAATTATGGGCGATGGTGGCCTTGCAAACTGCGGTAACTCACAAAACTGTGTAGCTGCTTGTCCAAAAGGTATTCCTTTAACAACATCTATCGCATCGTTAAACCGTGCAACTACAGTGCAAATGTTCCGTAACTTCTTCGGTTCTGACCACTTCGTAGACTAATAGTACAAGCTAAACTCCCTTACATTCATTGTGTGAGGGAGTTTTTTTATGTTTTATAGGCAGTTCTATCTTAAGGGGCATTATTCGATAAAGATTAATAAACTACAAGAGTTCATTAACTAGGAGATCAAGATCAAGATGCTAACTGTGTTTGTGACAACGAAACGAGGAGACCTGGCAGTCAGTCAGCAGAGCATTTGAAGAAGCTTCCCATTGTCAGTAAAACTAGTTGGTTTCTGCAAATACAGCTTAGGCATTGGGCTAATGATTGAATAAAGATAGTCGATTGGCACCGAAGATAAGGAAGTTTGTTGATAAATTGAGAAAAAGTCTGAATTTTCTATGATAATATAGTATTTTCCTTTATAATGAATATGTATTCATTTTGATTCGCTAACTCCATTTGTACTTTTAGGAGGAAGCAAATGAAAATTAGGGGGATGGCTAAGATGAAAGCAAATTATATCGAAGATTTTCAGGAATGGGCAAAGGATTTTTCATTTTATACTGAGGTGCGTGTACGTTTTTCAGAAACGGATATGTTCGGTCATATGAACAATACAGTTAGCTTTACATATTTTGAACAGGCACGAATCGATTATTTTCGCCATTTAGGCATTCTAATGCCATCAGCAATTGATGAAAATGTGGGCGGTATTCCGATAGTAGCAGACTTACAGTGTGACTACGTGAAGCAAGTTTTCTTTGATGATGTACTAAAAATTTATACGAAGATAGCGAAAGTAGGAAATGCATCAATGGATATTCATTACTTAGCAAAAAATCAACATGATGAGGTTTGCTTTACGGGCCGTGGTACAGTTGTACAAATGGATCCTCGAACTGGGAAAAGTGTACCTTTATCTGAAGAAGCAAAGACTCACTTAGCAAGTTTAGTGTTTATTTAATATTGAAGCAAATTGCGAAAGTTAATTGTCTGTAGCAATTTAGTGACAGTGATATGTTCCATTTAATTGAGGAAGTTCACTCGGTGAAATGAATAAAAGTGGTGATTTCGCAGTTGAAATTGCAATTTTACAGGCTCACCATAACGTGGGGGTGATTTCCGACTGGGGGTCCGATGAGCGGCTTAGCCAAAAGGATGTTGATCACGAAGGCGTTATCACAGGACGTGATGCTTTGAGCCTTCGTCAGGGTCTCATCTGTGACGTTGATCACCAAGAAGTAGCCCAGTCGGAACGGAAATCAGCTTAGATAAATGGCATACGATTTAACAAATGCCATCCCTAACTTTTGGTGATAAGCCGTTTTTACATAAAATCCACAAATTTAAGGAAGCAATTTCCGAATTTTTTAAGGAAACACGTGATATTCATGAAAATAGCCGTCACCGCTCCTCATTCCTTAACATAAGTTACAATACGTGCGGGGGAGGAGGGTGTAACTGAAAATGAATGGCTCTCATCATCGTTCTCTTTTAACGAACCGAGAACGTGAAATATTTGCGCTTTTATTAGCTGAAAAAACAACGAGGGATATTGCAGAGCAACTTGGTATTAGTGAAAAAACAGTGCGAAATCACATTTCCAATACAATTCAAAAGTTAGGTGTAACAAATCGATCTCAAGCGTTAATTGAGCTGTTACGCTTAGAAGAATTCAAATTAGACTAAATGGACACTTGCTATTTTAGAAAAAAAACGACAAAATAGAACTATTCAACGTATTTTTAGGAGTGAAATAGTTATATGTCGGATGAAGTAACAAAGCACTCACCTGAAACCGTTGCAACGGTTGAAAAGGAATTACGCTATATAGCGGCGATTGTGAAACAAAAAGGAAGAGAAATTGTTTCACAATATATGATTACGCCGCCACAGTTTGTTGCATTACAGTGGTTAGAAGAGCTTGGAGATATAACAATTGGCGACTTGTCAAACCGATTATACTTAGCTTTTAGTACAACAACAGATTTAGTGGACCGAATGGAGAAAAATGAATTAGTCAAGCGTGTGCGTGACGAAAATGATCGTCGTGTCGTTGTTGTTCATCTTCTCGAAAAAGGCGAACGTATTATTCAAGAAGTAATTGAAAAAAGACAGCAATATTTGCAAGAGAAGCTTGTTGGTTTTAACGAACAAGAAGTCGCTCAATTATCAAGCTATTTAGAAAAACTACATGTACACATGAAACAGGATTGAGGCGGAAAGTATGAATGCCCCGATAGGCGTTATTGACTCAGGAGTAGGCGGTTTAACCGTAGCAAAAGAAATAATGAAGCGATTACCAAACGAAACGATCTATTATATTGGTGATACAGCAAGATGTCCGTATGGTCCGAGAACTCGTCAGGAAGTACGAAATTTCACTTGGCAAATGGCAAAAGCACTAGAGAAAATGAATATCAAAATGCTCGTCATTGCTTGTAATACAGCGACTGCAGTAGCACTCGAAAGTTTACAAAGAAATATGCCTTTTCCGGTACTAGGCGTTATTAATGCTGGCGCACGTGCAGCTGTAAAGAAAACGAAGCGACATGAAGTCGTTGTGCTTGCAACAGAAGGAACAATTAAAAGTGGGGCGTATGAGGAAGCATTACTGTCATTGAATACGTCAACACATATTATTCCACTAGCATGTCCAACATTCGTACCACTTGTAGAAAGTGGCGAATATAAAGGTGAATTTGCAAATAAATTAATTGAAGAAGGCTTAAAGCCGTTGAAAAATGAACAATTTGATACAGTCATATTAGGATGTACGCATTATCCAATATTACAAAAACAAATTGAAACTGTTGTCGGAGAAGAAGTTTTTGTACTATCTTCCGCAGAGGAAACAGCGAAGGATGTTCAAGAAATGCTTGCGTATAATGGCACTTTGGCTGACCCAGATGCAGTACCTGCTCATAAATTTTATCCAACTGGTTCTGTTCCAATTTTCCGTTCGATTGCTGAAAATTGGCTTGAGCAAGGTACTCTTAATATAAAACGTATTACATTAAAATAAAAAATCAGCTTAGCAATGGTGCTAGGCTGATTTTTGCCGTTTTTAGCATTTTACATAACGGACCATGCACTTTTTTGAAGGTTAAAATTATGGTAAGATGAGGGCGCGAAAGTTTTTAGGAGGAAAAAATGATGACAAGATTTGATGGAAGAAATGTAGATGCACTGCGTCCTGTGAAAATAGATAGTGAGTATCTATTACACCCAGAAGGCTCAGTTTTAATTCAAGTAGGCAATACAAAAGTAATTTGTACAGCAACGATTGAGGATAAGGTTCCTGGGTTTTTACGTGGACAAGGCAAAGGTTGGATTACTGCAGAGTACTCGATGCTACCTCGTGCAACAGCACAGCGTACAGCGCGCGAATCATCTCGTGGCAAAGTCAATGGCCGTACAATGGAAATCCAACGTTTAATTGGGCGTGCATTACGTGCTGTCGTTGACCTAGAAGCACTTGGTGAGCGTACTGTATGGATTGATTGTGATGTGATTCAAGCAGATGGAGGCACACGTACAGCCTCAATTACAGGAGCATTTGTTGCGATGACACAAGCAATTGCCAAACTTGCAGAAGAAAAACAACTAGTAAAATTCCCAGTGACAGATTATTTAGCTGCAACAAGTGTTGGAATTGTAGAGGATCAAGGGGCAGTTTTAGACTTAAACTACGTTGAAGATGTCGCTGCTGCCGTAGATATGAATATCGTTATGACAGGAGCAGGTCAATTTGTTGAACTACAAGGGACAGGCGAAGAAGCAACGTTTTCTCGTGAAGAATTAAATGAACTGCTGGCGTTAGGTGAAAAGGGCATTCAACAATTGATTGCACTTCAAAAAGAGACATTAGGTGAATTGGCTAACAAAGTGGGAGGAAATGAATAACATGAATCAAGTAGTGATTGCCACTAAAAATAAAGGAAAAGCAAAAGATTTCGAAGCATTATTTGGTCCACTTGGCTATGAAGTAGTAACGATGTTTGATGTTGCATCAGAAATGGAAATAGAAGAAACAGGCACTACCTTTGAGGAAAATGCAATCATAAAGGCAGAAACTTTGGCAAAAGAGCTACGCACAATTGTTATTGCTGATGATAGTGGCTTAGCTGTTGACGCATTAAATGGTGAGCCTGGTGTTTATTCTGCACGTTATGCTGGTGACCATGATGATGAAGCAAACATGGTTAAGCTATTAGAAAACCTAAAAAATGTCGAAGATGAAAAGCGTACAGCACGCTTCTGCTGTTGCATTGCTATTGCTGGCCCTGATTTTGAAACGACAACAGTTTTTGGTACTTGTGAAGGTGTCATTGCACACGAAAAACGTGGTACAAATGGATTTGGTTATGATCCTGTCTTCTTCGTACCAAGCTTAAATCGTATGATGGCTGAACTAACAGCCGAAGAAAAGGGAGCAGTTTCCCATCGTGGGAATGCGATTCGTAAGTTGAAGGAACAATTGCCGAATCTTATAAAATAAGAGGTGATATCCATGCAAATACTGGTCATGAGTGATACACATGGCGATAGTAATGTGATTGAAAAAGTTCGTGACTTTTACCCAAATGTCGATACTTTCATTCATTGTGGAGATAGTGAGCTTCCATTCTCACATAAAGCACTAGATGGCATGAAGAAAGTACGAGGAAATTGTGATATCGATCAAGCCTTTCCGGATGAAGCAGTATTCGATATAGGGAACGTAACAGTCTTTCTAACACATGGTCATTTATTCAATGTTAAAACTTCAATCTTGTCATTATCATATCGTGCCAAAGAGGTAGACGCACAAATTGCATGTTTTGGTCACTCTCATATTCTTGGTGCTGAAATGATTGAGGATGTGTTATTTTTAAATCCGGGGAGCTTATTAAAACCACGTGGTCGTAAAGAAAAAAGCTTTGCCCTTGTCGAGATTGAAGATACGTATTTTGAAGTAAAGTTCATTACGGATGATAATAATTGTATTTCCACTCACAAGTTTATACGAAAATGATGGAACAAAAACGCTTAAGTTTTAATAAACTCAAAGCGTTTTTGTTTTATAAGGGCTAAATGGAAAAAATGGCTATGAATTGTTTATGATGAAGAAGAAAAAATAACTGTAAACGAACAAAGGAGAAAACATGGACAATACAAAAGGATGGAATTTTGATAATAGCTATACTCGCCTACCAAGCATTTTTTATACATCACTCACTTTAAATCCAGTTCGCTCACCAAAATTAATAATGGTAAATGAGCCGGTCGCGCAGTCACTTGGATTGAACATCGATGCTTTGCAAAACGAAGAAGCGGTCGCGATTTTTGCAGGTAACAATTGCCCAACTGGTGGCACACCCATTGCACAAGCTTATGCTGGGCATCAATTTGGTCATTTTAATATGCTTGGAGATGGAAGAGCATTGTTATTAGGTGAACAAATAACACCAAATCATGAACGATTTGATATTGCACTTAAAGGCTCAGGGAGAACGCCTTATTCCCGAGGTGGAGATGGCAGAGCAGCACTTGGCCCAATGCTGCGAGAATATATTATAAGTGAAGCTATGTATGCACTCGGCATTCCGACCACTCGAAGTCTAGCTGTCGTGACTACAGGCGAAACGATCCTCCGTGAAACCGAGCTTCCTGGTGCAGTTTTAACTCGTATTGCTAGCAGTCATTTGAGAGTCGGAACTTTCCAATATGCTGCAAACTGGGGAACTGAGGAGGAGCTCAAAGCTTTGGCAGATTATGCTTTGGCACGTCATTTTTCCAATGCTGATGAAGCCCAAAATCGTTATCTTTACCTACTTCAGGAAGTCATGAAAAAGCAAGCATCTCTCATTGCAAAATGGCAGCTAGTTGGTTTTATTCATGGTGTCATGAACACAGATAATATGGCCATTAGTGGTGAGACAATTGATTACGGTCCATGCGCTTTTATGGATATCTATGATCCAGCGACAGTATTTAGCTCTATTGATCGACAAGGTCGTTATGCTTATGGTAACCAGCCTAATATTGGAGCGTGGAATTTGACACGATTTGCTGAATCATTATTACCGTTAATCCATGAAAATCAAGAAGATGCCATAAACTTAGCTCAAGACGCATTACAACACTATTCTCAGTTGTATTATGCCAATTGGTTAGCAGGTATGCGGGCAAAACTTGGACTATTTAACGAAGAAGATCAGGACGAAGTATTAATTGAAGAGCTTCTAAAATTAATGCAGCAGTATCAGGCAGACTATACGAATACATTTATCGCATTAACCTTCGATAAATTAGATGAATCAAAGTTATTTAGTACAAAAGAATTTAAAGAATGGCATCAGAACTGGCTTGCAAGACGTGAAAGACAACAGGAAACAACAGATATGTCTCAACAACTAATGCGTGATCATAATCCAGCAGTAGTTCCACGAAATCACCGTGTAGAAGAAGCATTAGAGGCTGCTGTTGAACAGGGAGACTACAGTGTAATGGAACGATTACTGAATGCCCTTGCGCATCCTTTTGCACATACGAAGGAGCAACAGGAGTATGCAACATTGCCAACTCTGTCTAATCAACCATATCGTACTTTTTGTGGCACATAAGTTAAAAACGAGGGATAAATTCCTTCGTTTTTTTTATGCAATAAGCCGTAACCACACAAAACTCCTGAGCATACGCTATGTATGAATATAAGTGAAGGAGAATGTGTAAAGTGCATAAGTATTCAAAAGGTTGGTTTGTTAAGCAACTTCGAGATCATGGAATTTTAGTTCATCCTCAATTTAAAAGTCATTTAGGCAATTATAAAGAATCCGAATTACGCAATTTATATTACCGATATGTTGAAAAAGAAACGTTCGATTCAGAACAAAAATAGTCATTATAGTTTGAATAACTCCTTTGTAGGAAAGAATTTTACTACAGAAGGGAGTTATTTTATGTGGAGCAAACCGTGGATTATGACGCAAATATGGCAAGATGTGTTGTTTTTACATTGGCCAATATCACCTAGTGAGATAGAGCCGTACATCCCTCAAGAATTGCAACTGGATCTCTATAATAATAAAGCTTGGCTTAGTGTTGTCCTTTTTAAAGTAAAAGGACAACGCCTGAGATTTCTACCACCATTTCCTGGGATGGATTCCTATTTACAGCTTAATGTCCGCACATATGTTACATATAACGGCATGAAAGGTATCTATTTTTTTAACTTAGATGTTACGAATCGTTTTATTGTACAAATAGCTACAAAGGGCAGTCTATCATATCGACATTCAAAAATATCTTTAAAACAAAGAGGTAACAATTTTTCTTTTACAAGTTTATATCATGGAGCACTGGATGAAAGATTGCAGATTTCCTATCAACCGATTTCTAGTGCAATAATTAGTTCTACCTTAGAAAAATGGTTAGTGGAACGTTATCATTCTTGGTCAACATGGAAAAATTCCTTATTACGCATAGATATAAGCCATACGCCATGGCAGTTGCAACGTGTTAGCATTAACATTACAAGCAATACACTAGCTCCTTTTGTGAAAGAAACGATACAAGGAATTCATCCAATAGCTCATTATTCTAAGAATAAAAAGGCTAGAATTTTTTCACCAATATTGGAAATGAAAAACCAGCTCCGTTAACAAAATAACTTTGTCAAAAGAGCTGGTTTTATTAATAGCATTAATAAAAAAGATAACAAAATTGCATCACAATGGCACTAGCAATCATATCCGACATAGCAAGTGCCTCTGCCTCAATGACATCAAAAATTTGTACATCTGCTTGATAGTTTTTCTGAATCATTGTCTCGGCTTCCTTTTTTGTTAAAGCTAAATGAGTATAGAACATTTTTTGCACTGCCTCTACACTCAAGTATGGATTTATTTGATTCAAAAATATTGCAATTTCGTCAGCATTACGATACCATTCCTTTTCTTTTGCCTCTGCTGTTGCTGCATCCCCTTTAGCAGCTGCAGTCACTAACTGGGCTGCAAGAATAAGATGTTCTTTAATCAGTTCAGCATAACGATCAGCAATTTGGTCACCGTAAAATGGACGTAGACAATTGCCTAAGTCCGTCGCATTTCGTAGCAATCGTTCCTGCACAAACGGTAAGTCAGGTAAGCCAAAAACAATACTTATAATCGTCATCCTCGTCCAATTGACGTGCTCCATCCATAATAAACGATTCATTGCCATAAAATCAGCTTCAGCTTTACTAATACAGCGCCGATTATCGTTCGAAGGTTTCAAAAAATGGCGAATCGGTGCAGTATATTGAGTGTTAGGGGCATTATAGAACGCACTTAAAGGATTTCCATAATTTCCGTATTGATAGGGGAACAATGTAAACCACTCCTTCTAATATTCTTTCTAATGTAGAATACTCTGAGGTGCTTCCAGATATGAAAGAAGTGAATCTAATTATTCTTCATACATTATTTTCTTCGTCATCCTACCATCGACAGTTAGATTAATGCCAGTGACAAAATAATTCGTTGGGCTTGCTAAGTATAAATAAGCTTGTGCAATGTCTTCAGGCACGCCTATATGCCCCAATAAATGCTTCTCGTGATCAATGTGACGAAGCTGTTCATAATCACCTGTTTCAATCCAACCAGGTGAAATACAATTAACGGTAATATTATCTGGACCTACGATCGTACTAAAGCATGTATTAATGCGACAATCCCACCTTTTGTTGCTGCATAGGCTTCGGAATGGGGCTCTGACATCTCAGTGCGTGTACATTCATTAAATTTGTTTGAGTCAAATCATTTCATTCATCCAAAGTTACGTCGTAAAGAGATTTATGTTGAAATTTCCCTGCATTATTTATTAAAATATGGATAGTACCAAAATGATCAACTGCTTTTTGCATTAATGAGACAATGTCTTGTTCTTTCGTAATAACTGTTTGAACAAAAAAACAGAATAACCTTGCTCCAATAATTCTTTATTTATACCGGCAATTATAACATTGGCACGCATATGCAAGTACAATGCCTTTGCCAATCCCTAGAGTACCAACAGTTACGGCTACTACTTCATCTTTAAACATTTTAGGATCTTCCAGTGTTTTGTTTTTGATTATTTTAGCAAAAAATCTGTTATGATTAGCAAAAATAGTTTTGAGAAATGGCATAAAGGGATATGTGAAATCATATAATTTTAATGATGAGGCAAACCTTGCCTTCATAGTAAAATTAATGTTGACATTATGCTTTAAAGCACATATAATAAATATTGTCCTTAATATAGTTTATATAGAGATGACATCATGTCTCAGTAGCTCAGCAGGATAGAGCAACGGCCTTCTAAGCCGTCGGTCGGGGGTTCGAATCCCTCCTGGGACGTCAATATTGCGGTATAAACCGCGTCAAATCAACCTTCTAGCGTAGTTTTATAGCGGTCAATGAAGCGGTCTAACTGCGGAAATTGAAACGCCTTCTAACTAAACGTTAGGAGGTTTTTTTACGTTGTCTAAAAAAAGAAACGGGTTAAATGTAAGTGCGGATTTAAACGGAATATTCAGCGTGGAGGATAGTAGGAACCCGATCGTTGTTAATCCGAGGTCTGCGCTATCTATCGAAAAAGCGTTAGAAATTATCGTAAGACAGATGCGAGCGAGCGGATTGCGTGAGCGTACTGTTCACGATTATGAAACCTACGTAAACGATTTTGTTCGTAAGACAGATGTTGAATACTTGCTTGCTATAGATGCCGATGCCATTTACGAATGGTTAGGGCAAATGAAAGTAAAGGATACAACAAAGCGCGTTCGTTTGAAGTGTTTTTGCGCGTTTCTGGGCAAGTGTTTTAATAATGGTTGGCTAAACGATATGTTTTGGAGGAATATCAATATTCGCGTAGACGAGCCTATTAAAGTTGGAGCAACGGAAGATGATGTATTTAATGTTCTGCGCCAGCTCGACCTATCTAATTTTATTGAGTTGAGGGATGCTGCTGCGATATTAACGATGTATCAAACAGGTATCCGACTTGCGACATTATCTGCATTGGAGGAACGTCATGTGGATTTAGAGAATCGTTTACTCCGTATTGACGGCGCACTATTAAAGAATCGGAAAGTTATTTTATTGCCGTTTGATATGCGGTTACAGAAAATATTCGAAGTTTTGTTCAATCAGAATTTGATTATTCGTGAAGAAAAGGGATTGGAGAATAAATTCGTATTTCTAACGCATCAGGGTAAAGGCATCGTTAATGACGAGTCACCTAAGTCTAATGCGATTGCTAAACGATTGAATTATTATAAGCGGAAATATGGTATCGAGAATATCAATCCGCACGCACTTCGCAGAGGTTTTGCCAAAGATATCTATAAACGCAGTAACGGAGATTTAGCGCTTGTTTCAAAGGCGTTAGGTCATAGTGACTTTGCTGTAACTGCCCGTTATTTGCATCTTGATCCGGAAGAAGTAGCGGACAAGCTACGTGAATTTAGATAAAAGAAAAAGCCTAGCGCTTGCAACGCTAGACCTTTCTTATTCCGATTTAACACAAATATGCCCGCCAGCATAAGTGTTTCACTCACAACTGAATATGAGCGATGATATGCCTTCATTTTACTCGAAAAAAACGTAAAATGCAAAGGTCTGCTTTCCTATTGTCTTTTTTAGGAACGCTCACTGACGAGAAGCCGTTAAGCGTCGTTAAAAAACACGTCAGGTTACGCCGGGCCAACGCAATAAATTCGGCTATATCGCAGGTCAAGCCGTTTCCTGTTACGGTTGCGACGAATTGGTGAGCGCCACCATCAAGGGCGCGGGCATGGTTTATCGGCTAGTTACGGCTAGGGTAAGCATGTACAAGCGGACAATCAGCGTACAAATACGCTCAATTAAGGACTACCGCACGTCTAGGACGATAATTAGACGAGTACATACGGATAGGAATATCCCAATCTAACAGGAGCATACGAGAAAACCTCGGACGTCACCATGACGCTGAAATATGCGGTTGTTACTTATTGTTGCTATTTACGTATTTCTACGTATCTAGCGATAATAGGTAACGCCTCTGCGCCGATTTCCTGGAGCGAGCAGCCATTCTGCTGAAATTGGGTGCTGTTGTCAAGAAGATTACTTAAATATATCATTTAGTTTGTCTGAATCTGAATCTAAGTTCTTTTCGATTTTATTAAACAATATATTAAGTTTTTGTTTAAGGTCAGTTATATTATGTTCAATGGATCCGTTAGAACGATCGCTTGTATAAACACCAGGTAAATATATATGACCTTTTTCCAATTTGTTGAAAATATCCTTAATTTCTTGGATTTCTAATGCATATTTTTCTTTAATATCAATCATTTTTTCACCTCCCACCAACATTATAACGCTACTATGTACTATAATTAACATTATTAATAATTTATGGGTGGTATTTATGAACAGTACTTTTAGTAAAGTTTGGGCTGCGGTTGCATCATTGTGGGTTTTGTATTTGTCTGTCTTATACTTTAGAGAAGTTGATTCTATTGAAAATATTAATAATTTACTAATAGTATTATCGGGAATATTAGTTACTGCATCTGTAGGAATAGGAGCAATAGCATATATTTTTTTAGGCGATACTGGTAAATCTAAAGTGTTAGATATGGTCATTGTTCTAATTTTCTTATCATTTTCTTCGGCTGTTGTGGGACATTTAGAAGGGAATTTTAAATTAAAGAAGGTACAATTTTTAGTAGATCTATTCTTTTTAACAACCACATGCTCATTTATATTGGGATATTATAAAGGGAAGTTGATTGAGGATAAAGATGCAAAAGTTAGCGATGATGAAGTACGAAAAAAGAATCCCGATTATTTAAAAAATAGAAACACAAATATAAAAAATAAAAACAAGAAAAGACGGTAGGCTCCGCTCTATTTAACCTATAATACTTTTTGTTTTGTCGCAGATACATATATAAGAAATCATCTACATATCAGTAAGAAAAGTGATAAAGGACGGTGTATGTGTTTGATGTATAACCAAGAAAAGTTAAAGGAATTTGCGGAGAAAGTCCGTGAGCAAACGGAGAAATATAACTTGCCGACGACGCCTAAACGAAAGAAGAATAAGAAAGTAAAAAACATAATAGAGGAAAACAAGAGCGCAGCCAATTAGTCGGCATGCGCTTTTTCTAGGAAGCTTTAAATTTAATCAATAAAAAGTCTATTAATAATTGACTTATTTTTCATAAAGAATTATTCTATATATAGAATAAAATAACATATTTGATGTTTTGGTACTACTATATATAGTTTAAAAGGGAAGTTCGGTACTATTCCGACGCTGTCCAACAACTGTGAAGCTGACAATGATTAATATCCACTGTACTTTGAGTACGGGAAGGTAATCAGCGGAAGAAGCTAAGCCAGGAGACCTGCCTGAACACTAATTTTCTCTAATAAAGACTTTTAGTGTTTGGCTAGTGTCGAGGCTTGCTTTTTTTGCTTTTTTTTCGTACTCGAAATCTAGCTTGTTGATTTTATTAGAGGTTTTATTCTTAAACTTTTATAATTGGCAGGTGATAAAACAGTGGAAATAGCTACATTAATTGTCAGTGTTGTAACTTGTGTTTGTATGATTATTTTTGAGATACTAAAGATTTGTTTAAAAAATAATAACTAATAAAAACTTGAAGCAAAACAATCAGAGCGAGAAATGCATAGTTTTATCACGTTAGTGAAAATATGAAAGACGATAGCCGTTATTGGTCGTCGTCTTTTTTGTTGTCTACCCACTCTATACGCTTACCAACTGCAATAGCGATTTGTTGTGCCTCATCATAGCGTAAGGATCCACGACTCAATTTGTTCGATAAGTTTTGTACTGACGTCTTTTTATCCGCAGGTAAATCCTCATTTAATCTTTCAACAAGTTCAGTCATAGTAATACCAGTAGCTGCCAAATAGCTCTTAATTTCATTTTTAATATTCATATTAAACACCCCTTTTTACTCTACAATAACACGTTTGTAAATATTTTTAAACTTTTTCGTGTAAAGTTGTTGACTTATTAAACGAATTCGTTTAAATTTAAACCATAAAGAATAAAGAGGGGGCATTTACAGATGGATCAAACAATTGAACACGTAGCAGTAGACGAAAATAAGGTAGTTTCGATAGTCACAACGCATTTAGCGGAGGATATTCAACTTGTTACTTGCGACCAGGAGCGAGAAGCAACGCTATTTATCGACGATGAAGATTATTGCTTAGATTACGAAGATGCTGCTGACATTTTAAAATGTGCCGGTGATGATATAAGACGGAAGATGCTAAGAGGATACTTACGATTACTAACAGCTAAAATTGCTTAATACGTAATATCAAGCTGAAAACTACGGTATCGGACGCTGATACAGGAATTTGATACGGTAAATTATACGTAGTTTGCTCAGGATGACCATTTAGCGGACGTATAGGCGCGTCTTACTTCCCACCGATTAACGTGATTGGCGCACGTCTAACATTAAAGGTGAAGGCGACTTGAAACGTGATTAGACGGATTTCTGACACGTTTACATACATTCGAGAATATACAGCACAGTTGCGGATTGGCGACGGACGATCGATAGAGAAGGAAAGCTGAACGTTTTGGCGGACGTTCATCACAAAACTTGGAGCGTTTTATATAGATGGGAAACGGTCTTTGCTGCAACATCGACCAACGAGGCTAGAGGCGGCTGCAAACGTTTCTCTAGCCTTTTGTTTTACCTTGCTAAACCCGTTGATTTAGGTGTCCTAGCAACGTAGTAGATGTATTTATCATCCGGAGACTAGAATGCCTTAAAACGAACAATCACAAAGGGAGAGCATCGATTCACTGTCGATAGCAAACTATATTTTACGATATAGTTCGTAGGTATTTCGACTTATTTTGAATTAATTTTGCGAATTTGTTGCAGATAGGAGTATGTTGCTGTGGGTTGTAAGTAAGGAGGTAACGAAATGCAAGTAATTGACTATCGCATTTTGAAATTTATTTTCGTAAAAGTGTACGGTTTTTAATTTTTATGTATATAAGTTTAGTAGAGAGGTTAATTATCTGATTGTCACAAAATAGACACAAAAAGACTATCTGAAAGTGTGCGAAACCCATTTTTTATCTATATTAGTTTAGTAGGGACGGAATTTAATTTTAAAAAAAGTGCGACAAACGGAAATTTTATGGATATAAGTCAGTAGGAAAAGGTTTTTCTTTAAAGGTGATATCAAATATAGCTTTTTACTCGGTACTTAATAGTAGAAGAATGTTTTCTGCAAATTGTCCCAAAAACAGAGGTTTGAGTCTGCTATGTATAGTAAGAGGTGATTTTTTGAAAAGTGTTAACGAAATAAAATTTTACTCGGGAATATATAGTAGGAATTATTTTTTAAAACTTGTCCCAAAAAACAAAGTTTTACCGAGCTATATATAGTAGGAGGCAATTCCGTCGATCAATCGGCGTTCACATATAACAAAACAAAACCAAACAATAGGGAGAGATTTTATTATGGTAAATCAAACAACAATTTTAGAGAAGTTAGAAAGTTTCACGGAGATGCTTGCGGAGTCAGCTATGCTTTTAACACCTATGTTTCCAGGCAGTGAAGATAAATTTTATGGAATTGGAGTAAGTAAGGCAAGTCCTATTTTGGATACTCCTGCCGAAGAATTTTATGTTGTTAATGTTTGGAGTGTTAACGGTGAAATTGTATTTACAGCGCTATTCTTCGACGAAAATCACATCGTAGTTAATGGTATTGAAGTTTCGCATGATGAAGCGTTAGCAATTGCGAATGAAAAAATGGGCGGTACAGTAGGCAGTATTGTGGGTGGTCCTGTTTCGAATGTTCCGGTTGCAGCATTAGCTTCTATTACAGAGATGCCAACATTCCAATCGAAGGTAGCCTTAGCGCTTGAGGGCGATGATGGTCTGTTTCATGTTATTTTCAGCAAAAATCACCGCATTGACACAGACTGCTACGGACATACAAGTGAAGATACAGCATATGAAATTACCCTTTACGAAACATTAGGTGGAAACCGTTTATTAGAGGTGTCTGTTGAAGATGACATATGTTACATCAACGGAAAGGAAGTGGAGTTTGAGGGAATTGCTGTCGAAGCAGTCTTTGCGATGCTAAATTTCCGAGATGGGGAAAGTGAATGGAATTATGATGCCGCAGTAGAAGAAGTGGCATTTAGTCCTTTAGTCGAGGCGATGGCAATTGCTGAGTTCCAAACAAAATAAACCAAATTACGCCGAGTGTCAAACGGTGCTCGGTACTATCTTTTAGGAGGTGCACCAATATGACGAACCGCATTAAAGTAATACGTTCATTACGTGTGGTAAACGATTTAACATCGAAGGGACATCGCATTATAGGCGTTGAGCCTTGCCGTAAGTCACCGAGGTATACTTGTTTTATTTTCGAAGATACTCCGGCTTTGCAAAAGGCATTAGCGCAAACCTTTCAACGATAGAAACGATAATTATCCGCAGCCAAACAATTAAGCAGCTAAAGGAGACACGATTTTATGACGGATGCTAAAAAAGATGTACAAAAGGCTTTGCCTTACGATTATGAGGGCGGTTGGGTAGCTGTTCAAAATGCTGTTTTAACCGTTTACACATTACACCCGGATTTTAAAGCAACGACTTTGTTAGTTTACGCGTATTTGTTAAAGAACTATAACATCGGTCGACGATACAGTTGGCCTTCATTTGACGCGATGGAAATCGATTTAAATATAAGTCGGGGTACTATATCGGCAGCCACTCAAACGTTATGTGATTTAGGTATGATTAATATTTTTAAGCGTGGTTCGCGTGGTAGTCATGCTTATACATTCAATGTGTTGATTGATGACGAGGTAGAGTTTATCACACGATTCCCGGATGCGATTCCGAATTACGAGAAGAAGTTGGCTAAGGTCGAGCGTATAGATGCGAAAAAAGCTGCTTTTGATAAGTTGATTCCGGTACGTGGTCAAGATATTGAATTGTCACAGTCTGATTTTTAGACCTCGACTATCTCGTTTATTAGTATATATAAAGACTTAACGATAAAGACCTAGTGTATAAAGATTTAAAGATATTCCGCTATTTGCAAAAAGACGCAAATAGACGGGCTAGTAATATCGCTAAATATATTATTGATTGTAGATATAAGAGAGATAGAGCAAAAGAAGGCTCGCAGTCTAAATTTTAGACTATGAGAATAACCGAGGAGGAATCAGCCAATGACGAAAGCAGTCGCAGCTAAATTAAGAAAAGTGGGTCGTGCATTAATAGAAATCGCAGAAGCAGAAGGTATCCCAATAACGTATGAAAATGTATATCCTGGTTCTGTTTTCGTAGAAAAGATTCTAAAAGCCCGACATAAACCGTTGTATAGTAAAGATTTTCCGAAGCCAAAAAAGCCGTCGATCCTAGAACGATTTGCGAATGTTGACGAGGTGTATTTAAAGCGTGCGCCAATAGGTTCGTTAGAATATGATGCGTTGCAGTTGATAAAGGAATCGGAGAGTGCTGAGCAAGAAAAAGCCCGCATATGTCCACCTGTTACTGATCGCTCCTATATCGAACGTTCAGACTTCACGTTGCAAGACTTATATAACGATATAGTTTCGTTAATGGAGTGGTATTCAATTGCCACGTACTTGATGCGCTTGCTGATCTTCGGAAGTGATGCATTATCTACGTATACTGACCGTTTGGATTGGGATTATTACCGAGCAGAGCGCAAGAAATTCAGAAGTTGCCGTTACAAATACTGCTTAAATATGTTTCCGATAGAAGGTGATAATATCCGCCAGGGAGATTCTAAACGAACGGATAGTCGAAATTGTTGTGAACAATGCCGTAAAGCTGATTATGAAGCCACGGAGCGATATAAAAAGCATGGCTCATATTTACCTGTCTATTTCTACGTAGAGCAGACCGCTGAACATATCGGAGACACAGCTAGGATGCGTGAGGTAGCCAAACCTATAGAAGCAATTGAGCGTAGGAATGTTAAAGGAATCGCCACGTCACCGATGAAAGGTAAGCAACGAAAACGTGCTGAAAAGCCCGAGTTTAAGCCGTTTTTAACTGTAAATATTACCACTGGAGAAGTGAAATATACGTCGGAAAATCCCCTATATAAGTATTAAGGGCGGATTAAGCCCACATTTATTTTTGGGGTAGTAGCGTCTAAATGAAACACGATAAATCAAATGAGGAGGGAGACAATGGATTTACTGTGGGAAATTTATGGAATGCGTAAACATAAGAAATTAACGCAAAGAGAGTTTGCAGAAATGCTTGGTTTTTCTCGTAGTGCTGTGAATGATATTGAAAATATGCGAAGAAATCCAAGCGAAAGCTTTTTAGTTTCATTTAATCAAATATTTCATTCTGAAAAAACGGATGAATTCTATTCTTTTTTAGATATTTTAAAGGAAAATTCATATAAATATCCAATTTAACATTAACACAAAATGGTGACTTTGTAAAGGAGGTTTATTATTTTGTCCGCTGATTTGTGGCGTTTAGATAACGCAAGTTTCGCACTCTACATCGATACCTCGCATGATCGTGAAATTCGCAACATTAAAAGGTCGCGAGATTGGAGCATCATAGCAACATATCAAAAGAATGGACGAGTTGTCGGCTTGCAATGGCGAGTTCCCGAGTCGGACTATCGAGCAGCGAAGCGTATTGAAAAATGCATTAACAAAAGTGTACATGAAATCGTGGAAACACCGTCGTTAAACACGGGCTAGCATTCGGAGGAACAAATACCTTACCTAGTGTTCTATCGTCGCTTAAATCAAGCGAAACGACAGATTCATGTCAATATACGTAGCAAAATTTCAAGGGTGTCCAAAACAAAAGGGAGGAAATATTTATGACAAACGAAAAACACGAAGTAGCCGTAGAACCAAAGTTATTTACTCAAGAGGAAGTTAATTCGCTCATTAAAAAACGTTTAGGTCGCGAGCGAAAAAAGAGTGCAGAATTAATTCGACAATTATCTGATTACATTCAAGTGATTTCCGAAGGGGGTGAGTAAATGACAGAAGAACAAATCGAGGTTACTGAGCAAGTCGACGAGCAGCCAGCACAAGAAACACCGGATATAGACGAGTTGCTTGAAAAGGCAAGAGAATTAGACGAGCTTAGAGCAAAAATTGCCGAACAAGAAGCAAGTTCGATGGAACAAGAAATCCAATCAAAATTTGAACAAGCGGGCGTGACTAACTTTGATAAGTTGCGTCCGTTTTTAAATCCGAAAAAACTCAATGGTGATTCATTAGATGAACTAGTCGCAGTTTTATCGGGGGTAAAGCCTAAGCCAAAGCCAAAGCCAGTCGGCTCTCCAACAAATGGCGGACCAACAAATGAGCGAGCAGTCTATGAGGCGCAATTACAAGACGCAGCTACAGTTGCTAAACGTAGCGGACGTGCCGAAGATGTTGCTTATTATACAAAACTAAAACAAACACTACAAAAATTCGGAGGTAATCGATAATGACAAACAATACAATTAAATCAACAAATTTAGTGGGTAAAAAAGAATCGGTAGTAGATGAGATCTTATTATTAAATCCTAATCAGACACCTTTAATTAACCTTTTAGGGTTTAGCGCACCAACAACAAATACAGCGCATATTTGGTATGAGGATGAGATGTTCGCAACAACTGCGACAGCTACCTCGCCAGCAGCGGAGAGCGAGACAACTATTGCGGTTGATAGCGTGGAGCCGTTCGTGGTTGATGCTATCGTAGATGTTAACGAAGAACGTTTACTTGTAACAGGTGTAAACGCATTTGACAAAACAATTACAGTTGAGCGTGGCTACTCGGTTACAGATGCAGCTCCAATTGCGGTAGGCGATAAGCTTGCATTCCAATTCGTTAAGAAAGCGGAAGGTGCTGACGCAACACAGGCTCGAAGTAAGCAACGCACTCGCGTCGATAACTATACACAAATCTTTACTGACACTGTTTCAGTAACGGGATCTGCGGAAGAAGTATCGCAATATGGTATTGACGACTTATACAACTACGAAAAAGCTAAAAAGCAATTAGAACTTGCGTTGCAACTTGAAAAGGCGTTAATCGGTGGTATTAAGTACGATGATGGTTCTGTACGACAAATGAGTGGGATTCGTCAATTCATTAAAACCAATGTAACTAATGCTAGTAATAAAGCGATTAATTTAACTATGCTACGTGATATTGCGCATGTAGTGTTTAAAAACGGCGGATTAGCTGGCGGTGGTCAATACGCTTACATCGTTTCACCGGTGCAAAAGGTTGCTATTAGCGATTTGCAAAGCGATAAAGTCCGCATTGTTCAATCAGAGACGTCACGTGGACAGACAGTTGATAAGTTAGTGACCGACTTTGGTGAATTCCCAATCATTATGAATAACAACGTAAAAGACGATGAAATCTTCTTCGTCGATATTAACCGTATGGCAATTAAGCCTTTAGGTGGTCGATCATTCTTCCATAAGGAATTACCGGAGAATGGTGACCGAAAGTCTGGTATGGTTATCGGGGAATATACGTTAGAGTTTAAGCAAGAAAAAGCGCACGCTCGCATTAAAAACTTAGGTTAATAGTTTCCAAGAGGTTAGCGATTAAATTTCGCAGCCTCTTTTTTATTACGGCGGATTATTCCGTCACCAAGCCTTTGATACGGCGTAAGTCGTGTCTAACCTACGAGGCTGTAAATTGTCATAGGGCACTAGGCGTGGAAAACCTGGTGTCCAATCTCCGAACATTTGGGCGTCGTGGCTTCTACCGGCTACGGCGCTTATTTTTTTGTATAAAAACGCAAGGAGGATACAAGGAATGAATGGAAAACAAATAGTAGCAAAAGCAGGCGGTGCCGTTAATTATATCGACAAGCACAATTTTAAAGTTGACGTTGATTACATTCGCTATGCTAACGACATCAAGACTGGATTGTTACAGGCTGTAGTAACCGATGCTCAATGGTCATTAGCAGCAGGAAAAATACTAGAGGCACTCACACTAGCTATTAAACAAGTAGAGGGACAAGATGTGCTCGATGATTTTAAACGTGTATGCAAAGAGTTTGATTACGTTATTAGCGGCATGAATGGTGGTGGCTCGTAATGTCTACGGAATTTAATTTTGACTTATCACAATTAGATCGAGCGTTAAGGAGATCGCCAGAGGCTGTCGGTACGGCATTGCTAAACGGTTTAACAGACGTTAAGAACGATTGGAAAGCTGAGTCGGTTGATGCTGCACCGTTGGATACGAGTAACTTGCGTAGGCAGATAAAGGCGGAGGTATTTGCGGAAAATGACGGTTCAGGCGTTGAGATTAGTGCAAACGCAACTCGCGGAGCAAGGCGATTCAATTACGCCTACTATATTCATGAAGAAAATGCGGGCGGTAAAAACGTCAACGGTGAGAAAAAGTTCCTCGATAAGCCTGCACAGCAGAATCAACAGAAGTGGATGGAGTGGATCGAGGATGAAATCGAATCGGAGCTCAGAAGGGTAGGGTGGTGATTTTTTGGAACTTTCAGCCGTATTCCGTGTTCGTGACAGAGGAACCGCTCAGTTACGACGTATTACGAAAATGCTGGAGCAGATGGATCGGGCAAGCCGTTCAACTAGCACAAGCATAAACGATATGGGGTCATCCATCGCTAACGTTGCAAAGAAAACATCGCTATTGACTAATGGAATCGCGGGATTAGTGGGGGTTACTGGACCGGCTGTTGCCGGAGTTGGTGCGTTGTCAGCCTCGTTCGCCGCCGCAGGAATCGGTGCTGCATCCTTTGGAGCCGTTGCCGTATCGTCACTCGGCGATATATTCGAAGCGTCTAAAGAAGTGGAGAAAATCGAAGAAAAACTCGCGAAGGCAGACAGTGCCAAGGAGAAAATCGCTGCGCAGAAAGAGTTGGCCGCACTATACGCCGACATGAGCACAGCGCAACAAGGCGCGTTAAAGGATTTGCAGAAGTTTAAAGATTTCTGGAGTGGATTTACAAAGAAATTTGAAGAGCCAGTGTTTAAATCTTTTAGCGCCGGACTACAGATTACACAGAAGATATTAAACGGGTTAGAGCCGACGATCAAAAAGGTATCTGGAGTAGTTGTTGAACTGATGCAAGGTTTTAATAAATCCATTGATGGCGGCGGTTTGAAGGATTTCTTCACTTGGCTAGAAACGTACGCAGCAAAAAGTCTCAAGAACTTGTTAACTATTACCGGTAACACATTTGCTGCAGTCTTTAATTTGTTTAGGGCATTCGCGCCACTAGGATCCAGTATTGAAAACGGACTGGTCGGCATGACACAGAGATTTAAGCAGTGGTCAGCGAGTTTAAGTGGATCAAAAGGATTCCAAAGTTTTATAGAGTATGCGAAAACGAACGGACCCGTACTATTAGACATTCTAGGGAACGTATGGTCAGTAGTTGTGGATGTTGTGAAGGCACTTGCACCGCTCGGCTCGACCTTGCTTAATGTATTTAATAAGCTTACTAGCGTATTAGCTGAGCTGACACCTTGGTTTGGAGTACTAACGGACAAGGTTGCTGAGTTTGCCTCTAACATCCTAGGTAAGTTAGGTCCGGCACAAGAAGTCATAAATGGTATTAGTAGTGCGTTCAAAGCCATATCGGAAATATTTAAAAATGGGCTTAAAGGATACGGAGGAGCAAGAAATCTTCTCGAAGAAGCCGGCTTTAGCGAAAATCAGATACAACAGGTTATAAGATTCTCGTATGCTTTAAAAGGTGCATTCGACAAAGTAAAAAGTGTATTTAGCGGAATAGGGACGTTAGTGACAGGCGGAGGTTCCTTAAATCTAATGACTGCGCTAGGGTTCTCGCCTGAAATGGCCGCAAAAGTAGACGAACAAATTAACGGTATTGTAACGAAAATATCTGAATTTATAACTAACGTTAAAACTAAATTCGGAGAAGTAGGAGCGTATATTTCCGAAAAAATAACGCAACTTGCTCCGACTTTTGAGACTCTGAAAGAAGCGTTTTCTACGGCTTGGAACACGGTTGTCAGCATTTTAACAAATGCGTGGATAATTATCGAATCGATTCTGAGCACATTATGGAACTGGATACAGATCATTGGCGATGTCGCTGTAATCGTATTCAACAATATTATCTCCCCAGCTATTTCGTTCCTAGTTCAACTATTCTCAACTTTATGGGCGATAGCTCAGCCTATTCTAGCTGGACTAGCGATTGCCTTTGAGACGTTATCAGCCGTGATTAAGTGGTTATGGGACAACATTTTAGCGCCTCTAGTCGACTTCATTACAACGGCAGTTAAGAATGCGTTTGATATCTTCTCCGGCGCTTTAGAGACTGTACAAGGTTGGTTTGAAACGCTGAGTGGATGGATTAGCACAGCATATGGATACGTAAAGGACTTTATTGACTATATCGGTAAAGTTAAATTGCCGGATTGGCTGACTGGCGGAATTAGCACAGGAGTCAAATTCGTTGGAAACCTAATCGGTGTAGGCGGTGACAAAGGCGGTAACCCGAAATCGCACTATAGTGGCTTAGATTCTGTACCCTACGATGGGTATACAGCTCGATTGCATAAATCAGAAAAAGTTCTTACTGCACGAGAAGCTAAGGAATATGACGAAGGACTCTCGGGCGGTGGAATTACTATCGCAAAATTAGCTGACCAAATTATAGTACGCGAAGATGCTGACATCGAAGATATTGCATACAAATTAGCGAGGATGATAGAGAGAGAGAGATCACAAGTAAGTTAGGACAAACAGGCGGGCATCGGCTTTTACAGCGTTGCTTGCCGTCTTTTTTGTGCCTAATTGCGTTAGAACTCCGATTTCAAATATTAGTAATCGGACATAACGCAAAATCGACGCATTATATAGAAGAAACTCCAAATACATAGTTCCGATTCTGTCCGATTTTAACGCATTTTCGACGCTAGTTTATCGGAGTCTATCGGGCAGATGACGGATATGAACGTAACCTTAAAACACTTTGACCGCCGATAACGCAAAACTGACGCATTATATAGAAGGAACTCATACGATACAGTGATGATAATCGGCGGTATAGCAGCATTTTCGACTAGGCATAATCCGTCATTTATCGGGTAGAGGCTCCGGATGGACGCGTGCCTGAAACACTTTACATTACCTTACATAATGCGAAGGTTCCAGCGGTACATATAATAGAAGGAAACGTAATTATTACGATTTACATAAGTAAGATAACGTAATGTTAACGCAGATTACAGGGGGCAGGCAGTCGGACTGGACGAGGCGGTCTGAAACTCGAGGGGTAACGTTATTACCGATAGAGTACACTTATGTGGTAACGAAAATGAATGCTATCAAACGTTGATATAGCGCTATTCTTAAATTACCGTTTGACTGTTACCGTAATTATTGGTACGATAATGGTAACAATAACGAGTAAAGGCGGTAATACGATGACAACTTACGGTTATGTACGTGTATCAACGGTTGAGCAGAACGAGGCTCGTCAGCTTGCGACAATGAAAGAGCTAG
Source organism: Lysinibacillus sp. fls2-241-R2A-57 (assembly GCF_030209535.1). Taxonomy (NCBI): domain Bacteria; kingdom Bacillati; phylum Bacillota; class Bacilli; order Caryophanales; family Bacillaceae; genus Lysinibacillus; species Lysinibacillus sp. fls2-241-R2A-57. The sequence continues at coordinate 64,568 of NZ_JARVRU010000032.1, read as the reverse complement.
GCGTTGAGCGTAAGAATGTATTCGTCGATAAAGCGTCGGGGAAGGATACGAACCGTCCGCAGTATCAAGAGTTACGCAGCATTATACAAAGTGGCGACTTAATCTATATGGACGACTTGGATCGACTAGGGCGCTCATATGACGATGTAATTGACGAGTGGAAGTATATCACGCGGAAGGTAGGCGCGGACATCGTTATAACGTCTAATGCGGAGCTATTCGATAGTAGACGGTTTAAGTCTATGGGTGACATCGGTAAGCTATTAGAGGATCAATTCCTATCAATGTTAGCGTATGTTGCGGAGCAAGAACGCAAGAAAAATAAGCGTCGTCAACGTGAAGGAATTGAAATCGCTAAAGCCAAAGGAAAGTTTAAAGGACGCAAAACAAAGTTAGTCGAAGGCGGAGAGGAAGAAGTCAGACGCAACGCTATCATTAAGGATTATCAAGACGGCGTTTCAATCGCTGACATTCGCACGACTTATAAAGTTGGAACGGGAACAATTTACCGATTGCTTGAACGTGAAGGAATAAAACGATAACAAAACGATCAATGAACGAATTAAACCTCGTTTGTTGGTCGTTCTTTTTTTGCGTTGAAAGTGCGTGACCCCAAAGCCCTCTATTCTGAATGGCGCTTTCTGCTGTTCTGACCTTACATACAACTTTTTTTCATTTGGGGGTTATAAAAGGGAAAATTATTAAAAAGTAGAATAAATAGGTAGGAGGTGTGTAAATGTTATCCATTTTTAAGAAGAAACCAGGCGGAATTATCCGTCATTTAGCGTTAGAGGATTTTTATAGTACGTTATCCGAGTCGGAAATTGAAGAAATTAAAGATGCTTTAGGACATCCGTATCAATTAACGACAGGCAAACCGTACAGACGTGACGATCTTGATAAAGGAGACCGAACTTATGTCGGAGATAGATGGAAATTCCTCTGGTCAATGTCTCAAGGAAGTAACAGCGATTTAAAACGAAAGTTACTTTTAGAGTCGATCAAATATACCAATAATGATGTTGATCGATACTTTTCACTTCGTGACTTAGCTGAACTTGCTTATAAAGAAGGGGATTACGTAGCATGTGAGCGTTACGCACTCGTAGTATTGCCGATGATTAAAACGATTAAAGAAGATCGCATCTTTAATGGGGCACAGGATTTATTCCCGTTTAAACGATTGGCAATTCTATATGAGAAGCAAGGACGCGTACAAGATGCAATATCCGTAGCAGAAGAAGCATTAATTTATAATCTAAATGATGGTACAAAAGGCGGCTACGAAGGTCGTATCGAGAAATTAAAACGTAAAGCAAATAATATGAAATGAACTAAAAGCGATTGAGCTTCGGCTTGATCGTTTTTGCGCTGTCAGACGCATCGACATTCGCAAAGTAGGGTAGTTGTACGTGTGAGTTCGTCTGAGGGACAATCATTGTTTTCCTCCCAATAAATGTTATTCAAGTGAATATATGTTAATTTGTTGCTTCGATTTAACTTACGTCAGTTTTGCGTCATCGCGATTTCTCCGTAATATAACAATATCGCAAAGTGCTACCGAATAATATCGGACGACTTTCCTTATTTTTGTCGTATCTATTTCGGTTCCTTTAGTGGATTTTTAGACCGCTCTATTTTCGTTAGAATGACGAATAGAAAGCGAGGTTATTAATAATGTGGGAAAAAGATTCGTTTACGTTGGGAGAAGCGGCAAAGGAGTTGAGTCTAACAGATGCGCAAGTTCGTATTGTTCTTAGCAAGATGCAAGACCGAATAGATAACTTTAGTGAGAAGTTACGGAATGGAGAACGTCGATTGAATAATCTAGAGGTAACAGTAATTGAATTTGTACATGCGCGTACTAATAAAGAAAGAATACAGGATGATGCGTGTGATTTAGCGGTATCTATTTTTTACCGAGATAATAAACCTCAAATAATAAAGGAATATCTAACGTCGGAAATTGATCGATTGGAAAAATCCGAATAAGTTTAACTTGCTATTGCGTAGAAATGTCGGTAAAATATTCCGTAACATGAGTAGTTACGAAGGCGGTCGGTTATATGTAATCAATGACCGTTCTAACTACGCAAATTGAACGGTGATTATTGACGAAATGATATTGCGTCGGGGGTTCGAATCCCTCCTGGGACGTCAATGTAAGCCTTACAGCCATAACGGTTGTAAGGCTTTTTGTTTTTATGCATGAATGTATAATTCACTAATTGGTGCCCGAGAGGTGCCCAAATTAAAATTTTTGATAAATAGTGTGATTGGATCTATCTTCAATTCACTGGAACTAGTAGATGTGTATAGGAATATTTATAAACGAAATTTAGGTGTAATATTTTCTTTTGTTTATAGTTATTTGGCTTTATTTCGATTACATTTTTTTGAATTTGATTTGTACTATATGACACTGAAAATGATTATTTTGCATTGAGTGAAATTTCCTAATTATGATACCATATAGATTAATACATATTTGGAGGAATTATTATGGAAAAGAGTAATATAAAGTTATTATTATTACTAAGTTTATTTTATGTTTTAATTTTATCAGCATGTAATCAGAAAGAAGAAAGTGTTGATAAATCAGGTGAGAATGAACAAGTAAAAGTAGAAACTTTAAATCAAGAGGAAAAAGAAAAAGTAGATACATCAAATCAAGAAGAAAAAGCAGAAACATCAAATCAAGATGATTTAGTTGAAAGTGTCGAGAAAATTTCCAATAATGAAGAGATTGCTGAAGACAATCATTTAAATACATCTTTGACATTAGTTTTAGAAGATGTTATTCCTAGAGACCCAAGTATTGATAATAATGTATATGGATATGAATTAAATTTTATTTTGAAATATATTAACCATACAGATAAAGACATTAAAGGATTTTTAGCAGAAACATATTTTTATGATATGTTTGGTGAATTAGTATACACATTAGATTTCAAATATGAGTGGGATGTTATTCCTGCAAATGGTTCTACAAACTTCAATACTGCTGTTGATTTAAATCAATCCAAAGATGCAGATATGCGTTTTTATAATTTGCCATTTGAGAATATGACATTTAAATACAAAATTAAATCAATAATCTTTACGGATGGAACAAGTATATAAACTGGTCAAAACTTTAAAAAGCGCGAGATATCAATTTTAGAAACGTTGATTACTCGCGCTTTTCCATTGTGTTTAAATTTGAAATAGTAATATAAATGGAGTGGTAATCTTTTGTAAAAAAACGCAGCTTTTTAGTTGGTGAACCATTTATTGTTTTTCTGAAAAGCTGAGTAGGGGGAGAATAATGAAAAAGTTTTTTATTATGTTACTAGCAGCATTTGTATTAGCAGTAGTTAATCCAACAATATCAGATGCGAAAGTGATGTATGATGGAGCAGAAGTTGTAAAAGAGCAAACAGGAAAAATGACCTTTAAAAAAGACATTAAGGTATACAAGAGAAATCCAAATGGTACGTTTGATTCATTAGTGGTCAAGCGAAATAACTTCTTTAAAACGTATGATATTGAAAAATATGATGGTAAAACATTTTACCAGATGGGGCAATATCGTGTACAAGCAACGGATTTGGTAGTTTTCAAAGAAGTACCCATAAAAATTCGTGCATCTTTCTATAACGACCCAACTTACCTTGTTATTAATCGTGATCATGTTAGTGACAACGGATATTACGGACAATACTTCAGCAAACTAGGTGTTTCTTTCTTGGATACAAATAATGGACAACTAATTTCATATTGCCAAAGTGATGGAGATGAGGGGCAATGGTGTGCTGAGTATCGAGGTACAGATATTAAGATCGCTGAGAAGATAAGAAGAGAAGAAGGCGTGCGTTATGAGCTAACTAAAGATATACAAGAGCAACTATCTCCAGTAGAATTTGCTGTTCGTACTGGAACAGTGCATTTAAAGGGAAGTACTTTTTTATCACTAGGCTATGAAATTAATGGTCATCTATATGTAGAAAATGGCTTGGAAGGAAATAACGCACGAGGTATTTGGGTTCCGGTGAAGTTTTTAAAGCCAATTGGAGATAAGTAAGACTTTAAAGATGTTGGAATAAAACTTCTCACCATTACGACTCAAGCAGGTAACTTCTTAAGTACGAAAAAACCAAGCACCCGGTTTATTTTTGTGAAAAAGCGAAGAAAGAAACTAACTTTGGTGATATACAAAGATGTTATCGTTTTGCTATCGTCAGTTTTGCATCATCTTTTGAGGCCTTCATTAACGCTCAAATAAAGTCGAAGCTAGAAGAAGATACGACTATTGTTAATAATGGAGCAAATATTTTGGATTTCCTTATTAATGGTTTTCAAAATATTAACGGAACCTAAGATATTTATTTTAATCCATTAAATAATCTTACACGTGTTCAAATGGCCGAAGTATTAATGCGATCTCTACGAATAATCGATTGGTATTAGATCAATTGGATGAACATATAGTAATGTACATCATTTGAAATTTGTAAATAATATGGTATACTTGACGTAAATAAAACAGATAATTAAAAGGACTGTACAGCGATGCAACGCTTGTACAGTCCTCTAACAAAATAAATCGCTTCAAAGGCGATTGGCACCGAGAGAGTAAATCATCCCTAACCGGCCAAGGTATTAGTGGGGTGATTTACTTTTTTTTAGTAAAAGTAAATGACAATGAAAGAATCAACACAACTAATGAAGAAAAACTAATCATTATGGTCAATGTTTCGAATGTTGTCATCGACATCACCTCCTTTCCCTTTGCAAAAGCAAAGTAAGAGGATGTGCCGACCACCCTTGAAACCTTTATTTTGTATCCCTAATTATAACATTTTTATTTATTTTAAACAAAAACATAAGCCAATATCGTAATAAATAATATTTAGTAAGGTGATGTATATGAGTAAAAGTAAAGGGAAGTATTGTTTTTGCCCAAGGTCTTGAAATTAATGGGTTTCTATATGTATACAATGGCTTAGAAGGAAATGATGCTCAATATACTTGGCTTCCGGTGAATTTATTAAAGCCAGTTGGAGATAAGTGATAGATTAGGAATTATATAAAGCCCTCTTATTTTTTTGATAAGGGGGCTATTTTATATGGTTGGTTGACATTGTAAGTGTAAACGTTAGACAGACCTTATAATAGCGACAAAAATAACTAATTGATAAAAGAAGCTACACATCGTTTAAGATTGTAGCTTCATTTCCAATCAATGCGTAAATCAATCTATTGAAAAAATAATAATAATAAAAAACATACTGATATAAACCCCGAGTTGCTGCATCAGTAAGTCTATGAATAAATGAAAGTAACATAAAACTTGGTAAACTATTCTCTTTGATTTCTCAATGGACATAATGTAAAAAAAAATACTCTCTTATTTTAACTATATGAAAGATGCCAGAAATTTCTGATTCCTGTTAAAGTAAAGAAAACATAAAAGGCGGGGATTTTATGAGAGCACTTGTCTTAGAAGAAATCGGTAAGCCGTTAGTTGTTAGAAATATGCCAGATCCAACCAACACAGCAGATGGTGTAATTGTTCGTGTTGAAGCTAACGGAGTTTGCAGGAGTGATTGGCACAGCTGGTTAGGGCATTGGAATTGGCTAGGAGTTGAGACTCCTCTTCCTCATATAATGGGACACGAATTTTGTGGTGTCATAGAGGATGTTGGGAAAGATGTGACAAGATTCAAGAAAGGCGACAGAGTAATTGTTCCTTTTACTCAAGGTGATGGCACATGTCCTATGTGTCAAGCTGGACACCATAATGTTTGCGATAACATTACGTTACCTGGTATCACCATGTGGGGTGGATACGGAAAATTTGTTCATATCCCTAATGCTGATACTAATCTAGTAATTTTACCAGAAAATATTGACTTTGTTGAGGCAGCTGGTATTGGATGTCGATTTATGACGGCATTTCACGGGGTTACTGATCAAGCACAGGTAAGACCGGGTGAATGGGTTGCTGTCCATGGTTGTGGGGGAGTTGGCCTTTCTGCAATTCAAATCATTACAGCCCTAGGAGCACACGCTATAGCAGTTGATATTGATGATGAAAAATTAGCTTTTGCAAAGAAATTAGGTGCTGTAGCCACAGTTAATTCCAAAAAAGAAAATGCTGCTGAGTTGATTAAAGAATTAACAAAAGGCGGGGCACACGTGTCAGTGGATGCTCTTGGAATAACTGAAACTTGTCAGTCAGCTATCAATAGTTTAGCTAAAAGAGGACGCCATTTACAAATAGGATTAACGACCAGTAATGAAAAAGGAATGATCCCCGTTCCTATTGATCTTATGGTCATTAATGAAATACAGATTGTTGGCTCTTATGGTATGCAAGCACCAAAATTTCCTCAAATGTTACGAATGATTGAAAATGGAATTTTAAGTCCTAAAGATTTAGTAACTCAAACAATATCTATAGAAGAAGCGGGAAGTGTAATTGAATCTATGGGGACTTATGCAAATATGGGTGTTACGGTTGTTAATAAGTGGTGAATGTAAAAGGGATTTACCTTAACTAGCTCAGACTGTAGACATTCTCGATTAAATAATGGATTTGACAACAGACTTTTGAAGTGTTTGGCAATCAAGGTTTGAGTAATCCATAGTTTATTTCTACTGTTATAATTAGTACTAATGGTTTTTATATTCTTCCGGGTGGCTTCATGGTCATTCTATCTGCAAAAAATGAAAAAAGTCTTCGTAAAAATGCAATTACTCTACCTTTCTATACAATTCATCTTGTGTTTGTATTCTTCATTGTTTTTCCAGCGTTCTATTATTACACCTGGTTTAGAAAATAGAGTTTTATCTCTATTAAATTTAGCAATAAAATTATTGTCCGATATATAAGGGTTTTTTAGTGGCTATTTCGCTAATGTATTCCAATCTAAAACTGATTGTAGCGTCTCCGCAGGAAATCGAGAAAGACGAGACCCTGCACGAGCGAATGTTTTCTGTGGAAAGCGTAGTGCTAACGTAGCGACAGCAATGTTTTATCTGTGCGAAAGCGGAGTGTTAACGAAGCAGCAGCGACAACACCAGAGGAGGAAGCGGCTCGGCGCTCACTCGCAGGAAAGCGATTGGCCCGTAGCGGAATCAGCCTCTTCGAATTAATTTAAATGTATAAAAATGGTTAATCAACACACCCGCTGATATTTATTAGATGAATTCAAAGAGTCGAAGGAGGATGTAACAAATGAAAGCAGATTTAGTATTTATAAATGGTGAAGTTATTACAATGGATGCAGATTCTCGAATTGAAGAAGCTGTTGCAATTAAGGAAAATCGTATTATTTTTGTAGGTTCTACCTTAGAGGTACAGCAAATGATAGACAGTAAAACAGAAATTATTGATTTGTGCGGAAAATCATTGCTACCAGGGTTTATAGATGCTCATATTCATTTAGTTATGTATGGATTAAACCAACTAGCTATTAGTTGCAAGGCTCATAATATTACTTCAAATGAGGACATAAAACAGGAATTACGAAAAAAAGTTCAAACTGTTCCTAAAGGTCAATGGATTCGAGCGTGGGGCTTTAATGAAACGACAATAAAAGAAAATCGTTACTTATCTATTAAGGAGCTAGATGAAATTTCTACAGAACATCCGATTATGATTACTCGTACTTGTGGTCATATTTCTATTGTAAACAGTAAAGCATTAGAATTAGCCGAAATTGATGCTAATACAAGCAATCCTGATGGGGGAATAATTGAGCGAGATACTAATGGTGCATTAACAGGTAAATTAATTGAAAAAGCGAATATGCGAATGAATGAAATTGCTAAATATACAGAGGTTGAGTTAAGACAAGCGATGAAAATAGCCTCTGATCATTTTGTTCAAGCAGGTATTACTAGTATCCATGAAGCAGGTGTTTCTGATACAGATACCTATCGTCTTTTACAGGAAGCGGTAAAAAATAAGGATATCGCTGTTCGTGTTTATGCAATTATTTGTACTTTAAATAATTCACATGAATTTGTAGGGAAAATGCTATCTGCAGGAGTACTAACAGGTACGGGTGATGAACGCTTTAAAATTGGTCCAGCCAAAATTTTTACGGATGGAAGTAGTACAGGTCCTACTATTGCAACAAGAGAGCCGTATACAAGTAACCCAAATGATCATGGCATTCTTTACTATAGTGAAGAAGAAATCTATCGTGTATTAGGTGAAGCTCATAAAAAAGGATATCAAATAACTGTACATGCTCAAGGGGATCGAGCTATTGAAATGTATTTGAATTGTGTAGAAAAGGCGCTTAATGAGCATCCAAGAGAAGATCATCGCCATCGAATTGAGCATGCGGGCATTTCTACACCAGATTTACAAGATAGAATGAAGAACCTTGGTGTTATTCCAATTCCAAATCCACCTTTCCATTTTGAATTCGGAGATATTTATGTGAAGAACTATGGAGAAAGAGTTAATTATATGTATCCAGTACGTGACTTTATTGATAAAGGTATTATATGTGCAGGTGGTTCTGATGCACCAGTTACGGATTATAATCCTCTACTAGGCATTCATACAGCAGTCAATCGAATAAGTAGCAGTAATTCTGAAATTGGAGTGAATCAAAAAGTTACAATATTGGAAGCTATAAAAATATATACGATCAATGGAGCATATGCGAGTTTCGAAGAAGATATTAAAGGTAGCTTAGAGGTAGGGAAATTAGCAGATTTAGTAGTATTAGATAACAGTATTCTAAGTCAAAATAATCATAGTATAAAAGATTTAAAAGTAGAAATGACGATTATAGATGGAAAAATTTTATACAAAAATGAAGCTCTAGTAAAAGCATAGAATAACATTTCGTATAACTTGAAAAGAATGTAGCACGATGTTATGTATTGGTCTGCCATACCTAAAAGTAACGCATAATGACCTGGTCCGCCATGTACACATAATATCAAGCACAATGGACATATAAAAATCCTAATCCGTACACTGACCGCCTTGTTTTTTTGTGTCGATTCATCACCCTAGAATTTCCTTGATGATGGTATATCGATAGAATAGTAGAGAAATGTAGTTTAATACTGAGTGGTCCAACCACAATTCGAGTAAAAGTTCTAATAAGACGGAGTTGTAAAGTAAGGGGAATCATCATTTTGCAAGGCAGTGTTGGGAAAGACCATATTCATTTGTTACTATCATGCCCACCAAGTTTGGCACCAAGCAAAATCTTGCAATTTCTAAAAGGAAGTTCGTCAAGACTGTTGTAAGACGAATTTCCTGAATAAAAAAAGATATTGGGACCAACATCTATGGGCGATGGGATACTTTTGTGTGACAGTTGGTACAGTAAACGAGGAAATTATAAGAAATTACATTGCGAAACAATTTAATGAACATGAGAATGATGTTTTCTGTATTGAAGAATGAGTTTAGTCCATATTCACTGTGCTTGAGCACAAGAGCTTTGAGAAGGGCTTCAGCCTTAGATAAAAAAGACTTTAGTCGTGGACATTCATGACAAAATCCACCTGCTAAAAAAACTCGATCCATTCAGTATATTGGGCGAGTTTTTTTAGCAGGTGGTAATTTAAAGCACTCTTATCTTAACTTAACTGATGTTAAAGTGAGAATGCTTATTTTGACTTATTATGCATTATCTACCGAGTAATTTAACTTGATGGCCATTACTTAAATCACATTAATCATTGAAAATGCTTGTCATTTTCTCTGCAACCTCTTCGGTAATCGCAAGAAATCGTTTGGAAATTGATGTCATGTAACGATCCTTAAGTGTAATTATATTAAGTTTTGTTTGTAACACTGGATTTGCTAGTGGTCTAAGTACCGGTAAATCAGGAGAATTAAGTAGCTTGAAACAGCTAGGTACAAAACAAATTCCTGCGTCTTTCATTACCATCATAAGTGTTGGTAATGTTTCTGTCCCCCAGTAAACGACATTAGGCGTAAATCCACTTTTTTGGCATGCCTCAATCACATCATCAGCAACACCTGATCCATAAGATGTTGTATTTAAAAGAAATCGTTCGTTCTTCAAGTCTGCAATATCAATAGAATCTTTTTCACATAGATGATGGTTTGGTGGAAGAGCTAAAAGTAAAGGTTCTGTTAGTAGTAATGAAGTATGGATGTCCTCAGCTCTCACTGAAGTTCGGACAATTCCAATATCTATTTTATGACTTCGTAATTCTTCTAAAATATAGGATGTATTACCCTCACGAACATGTGTAACTATGTTAGGAGTTTCCTTTTGAATTTTTTTTAAAACATTTGGCAAAATAAATAGATTTGCTGAAGTAGTACAACCCAATTTCACAGTACCTCTAATTCCTTCATGAAACTCGACTAATTGCTTCTCCGTATTCTCAGATAAATCAAGTAATTCTTTTCCTTTTTCATATAAAAATACTCCACTTGGTGTTAATTCAAGAGATCTACCTAAACGATTAAACAAAGTGACATTTAATTCTTGTTCAAATTTTCTAATTAAAATACTTAAGGGGGGTTGAGTCATTTGCAGTACAGTAGCAGCTTTTGTAATGCTACCTTCCTCAACTACTGTAATAAAACAATGTAAACGATGAAGGTTCATTTTGATAACTCCTCCTTTTAGTATTCATAAAATATATGGAAGTCATATAAATATTATAATTTACATTATAAAAATGTAAAGATATACTATTTTTATAATTAAGAATAGTTAGAAAATTGGTTCTGAACTGTATTTCAGTTTTAAGTTAGTTGATACCAGAGTGTGTCCATCCAATCGCAAATATTAATTTATAAATGGAGGTTTTATCAATGACAACTAAAATTACTCAACAATCAAAAACTGTAGCGTTAGCTAAACTGGACAAAAAGCACTTGCTACATCCAGCTACAAATCCGAAGGCTTTAATTGACAATGGACCGCCTATTATCTTTGTTAAAGGTAAAGGCGTTACAGTTACAAGTACGGATGATGTGGAATACATCGACGGGATGTCAATGCTTTGGAACGTGAACTTAGGGCATGGGAATCAAGAACTTGCAGATGCTGGTAATAGTCAATTATCTACCCTCGCGTATGCATCATCATTTAAAGGATTCTCAAATGAACCATCCATTCTACTTGCTGAAAAATTAGCTGAGTTAGCACCAGGAGATTTAAATAGTGTATTCTACACTTCTGGTGGGTCAGAATCAAATGATACAGCAATTAAATTAGCTCGTTTCTACTGGGAGCTTAAAGGGAAATCAGAAAAAAGAAAGATTATTGCGCTAACGAATGCTTATCACGGTGTAACAATAGGAGCGCAAACAGCTACTGGTCTTGCAGCATACCACAAGTTCGCATCATCAAATATAGAAGGAGTTGTTCGTGCAACAGCCCACCTATTAAACAGCGAGTTAGGTGATAAAAGTGACCCGAACTATGCAGATTCTATCCGTGGAACAATTGAAAGAGAAGGTGCGGAGACGATTGCCGGAATTATTATTGAACCTGTGCAAGGTGCGGGCGGAGTTAATATTCCACCAGAAGGTTACTTAGAAGCAGTTCGTAAAATCTGTGACGAGCACAATATCCTTTTCATGGCAGATGAAGTTATTTGCGGATTTGGTCGTACGGGGAAAATGTTTGGTGTAAGCAACTGGAATGTTGTCCCTGATATGATGTCAATTGCAAAAGGAATTACGAGTGGTTATTCGCAACTTGGCGGGGTCATGATGAATGATGAAATTAGAGAAACAATTGCTAACTTCGATGCTGTTATCCCACATGGTTTCACATATAGTGGCCATCCGACTGCTTGTGCGATTGGACTGAAAAACATTGAAATACTAGAGCGTAATCATATTATTGACCACGTAAACGAAATGGAGAAAGAACTTAAAAAAGGTTTAGATTACTTAGCTGAAAAACATAGTATTGTAACAAATTGCAGAGTAATTGGTCTGTTGGCTGCATTTGAACTTTATGAAGATCCAACAAATGGAAAATTGTTTGATCCAACTGTTTTTCCAGCAAACGCGGTAGTTGACGCATGTTTCAATCGCCAATTAATATTAAGAGCGCTTGGAGCGTATAACCAAATTGTGGCAATTGCACCACCGCTTATTATTAACAAAGAAGAAATTGAAAAAATGATTCAAATTATAGACGATTCGATTACTGCTTTTAAACAGACACGCAACTAAACTATTCCTATAAAGTAAGTTGAGTAGTGGTGGTTAAAGTTAAAAAAGGGGGAGGTGCTCTAGTGCTTTATATAAATGGTGAATGGCGAGATACAGGAAATAAATTGGATGTAACAAATCCTGCGACAGGAGAAATAATTAGAACTGTTGCTACAGGTGGTAAAACTGAAACTAAAGAAGCAATCGAAAGTGCGAAGAGAGCATTTGAATTCTGGGGTAAGACAACTGGAAATGAGCGCAGCAACTACCTGTTTCAAGTGGTTCAATTGATGAAAGAAAAAACAAAAGAATTAGCTGAAACAATTACACTTGAAAATGGTAAGCCTTTACCAGATGCTACTCGTGAAGTTGCAGGTGCGATCGGTTATTTAGAATGGTATGCAGAGGAAGCTAAGAGAATTTATGGGGAAACAATTCCTGCATCTGCAGCTGATAAACACTTAATGGTAATTCGCGAACCTGTTGGGGTATGTGCAGCTATTACACCATGGAATTTCCCGTTATCGATGATTACAAGAAAAATTGCACCTGCACTTGCTGCAGGTTGTACGATTGTTTTAAAACCGGCTGACTTAACTCCTCTTTCAGCGATAAAAGTATTCGAATGCTTTCATGAAGTTGGACTACCTGCTGGAGTTGCAAACCTGGTAATTGGCCCAGCTGAAGAAATTGGAAACGAGATGACGAGTAACCCAGACGTTCGTAAAATCACATTTACTGGCTCGACGCGTGTGGGGAAAAAACTTATCCGTGATTCGTCTGATACAGTGAAGAAAATATCAATGGAGCTTGGTGGACACGCACCGTATATTGTGTTTGAAGATGCTGATATTGACGCAGCAGTTAATGGTATCTTAGTGTCTAAGTTTATTAACTCAGGTCAAACTTGCATCAGCACCAACCGGATTTACGTAGCAGAAACTGTAGCTGATGAATTCTCAGGAAAGTTAGCTGAAAAGGTATCTAAATTAGTTGTAGGAAATGGATTAGAAGATGGCGTAAATGTCGGTCCAGTAATTAATAAAGTGGCTCTTGAAAAAGTGAAAAGTCAAGTAGAAGACGCTGTGAAACATGATGGTAAAGTAATTGCGGGTGGTAATGTATTTACATTAAATAATGGTAGCGGTTACTTCTTTGAGCCCACAGTTATTCAATATGCAAGCGATAATATGAAGATTACAACAGAAGAAACATTTGGACCAGTTGCACCAATTTATACATTTAAGACGGAAGAAGAGGTAGTTGAAAGAGCAAACCATCCTGAATATGGTCTTGCAGCTTATTGTTATACGCGAGACATTGGTCGAGGCTTACGAATGATGCGTGCTTTAGAGTTCGGAATTGTTGGTATTAATGATCCAGCTCCAGTGGTTGTACAAGCTCCGTTTGGTGGTATGAAGGAAAGTGGAATGGGGAAAGAAGGCGGTTGGTACGGACTTGAGGAGTACTTGGAGAAGAAGTTTGTATCGATTTATTTAAAATAATAGAAAATGTCACTAATCTAGGTAACTAAATATATTGTAGTAGACTTATCTACATTCTCCATGTCTCCCATACCGTGTTTCTAAAGAATGTATGGGAGACAGTCTACACAATTAATAAAGTTATAAACTTTAATTTTATTCCAATAAAAGAAGAGGGTGAATTTATTATGTCTCAAGTAAATTTAAAAAATAATGGACAAGAAATAGTTGTCCGCAATATTTTAAAAGAGGATCTTGCTGAAGTTGCCGCACTTTCTATGAAGTGTTTTGGACCTGATATGGCATTAAAATATGAGCATTTTGAAAGTCAGATTGAGTTGTTTCCAGAAGGTCAAATTTGTCTAGAATATAACGGTAAAATTGTAGGAACCGCTTTAAGTCTAATTGTAAATTTTGAAGATTACGGAGATAGTCACTCATATTTTCAAATCTGTGATTTAGGATTTATTCGAAATCATAACCCTAATGGTAGAAACCTATATGGTATTGAAATTGGAGTACACGAAGATTTTAGAGGGTTACAATTGGGACGTCATTTGTATGATGGCCGAAAAAGAATATGTGAGAAACTTAACTTAGAAAGTATCTTAGTAGGTGGTCGTATACCTTTTTACTATAAATATGCTGAGCAGATGAGTGCAGATGAGTATGCACTAGAGGTAATGAAAGGGAAAATATATGATCCTGTATTAACATTCCAAATGAAAAACGGATACGTATTAAATAAAGTAATGCCAGGCTATTTACCTGGGGATGTTGAGTCATTAGAATATGCAACACTTTTGGAATGGAAAAATCCAGTTTACAAGCTTAAATTAGTATGAGTCTTTTGTCCGTTATGTTCGCCTATTTTTATAGGCGAACAGTGGATGTCCATTGTTTAATGCGGTTATTTAACTTCTTTATTTGTGTAAGCGCTTTCAATTGATTGTTATAAGAGTTCCATTAGAAGTAAATCTTAGGTAAAGAGAGGAGTTATAAATGGTTATCGCTGATAAAGTTATTTCGAGTGAAGCAGTATTTACAGGTTTAGAAAATGAAGCAAAGCCAGCTGCTATTGCGATTAAAGGTAACAAAATCATTGCGGTAGGTTCGATGGATGAAATAAAACCATTTATAGGTTTAGACACGAAGGAATTTCATTATGGCAACCAACTCATTATGCCAGGATTTCATGATGCGCACCTTCATCTCATGTTTGGTAGTCTTTTCACGCATGCAAGTATCAATTTATCGGATGCTCATTCGGAAGAAGAAGTTGCTAGTTTAGTAAAGCAATTCTCGGAAAACGTGCATGCTGATGAGTGGATTATAGGTTATGGATGGGATCATACAAATTGGCCAGAGAAATGCTTGCCGACACGTTTTTCTTTAGACAAAGTAGTTCCTAATCGCCCGATTATTCTTTTCCACGCAGAAGGTCATTATTCGTGGGTTAATAGTTTAGCACTTGAAAATGCAAGGGTTACAAATGAAACTGAAGACCCTCCTAATGGTACGATTCAAAAAGATGAAAATAATGAAATCACAGGAATTCTTCTTGAAACAGCAATGAATTTAGTTGTGGATATTGCTCTCGCATTTCCGGATAAACGAAAAGAAGAATTGTTTGAAGAGTTCTTAAAAAAATCAGCTCAATTAGGCATTACATCAGTAAATGATTTGTTTGCAAGTAGTTTTGATAAGTTAAATAGTTTCGATATGTATAAGGCATATGAGGAAGCTGGAAAACTTACGACTCGAATTCATCTTTACCCTGAGTTAAATGATGATATAGATAGAGCGATAAGCTTGCGAGAAAAGTACAATTCCGAAAAAATACAGCTTGCAGGACTTAAGCAGTTTATTGATGGCGTTGTAACTGGACATACCGCATACATGTTAGATCCTTATTTAGACAAACCTATAACACGAGGGAGTACAGCTTTTCCTGTAGAAACAATCAAAAACTGGGTGACAAAAGCGGACAAAGAAGGATTTCAAATTCGCTTCCACACAATTGGTGATGGTGCAGTTAGGCTTGCTCTAGATATATTTGAAGCAGCAAGGATGGATAATGGTGTGAGAGATTCACGACACGCGCTAGAGCATATTGAAGTGATTCATCCGACAGATATTAAGAGATTTAAAGAATTGGGGGTTGTTCCATCTGTACAGCCTTCTCATCTAGCATTGATGCCAAAAGAAAGTCATACTTTGCGTGTCGGTAAAGAGAAAGACCCTTATACGTATTTATGTAAAACGTTATACGACGCAGTCGAGTATATTGCTCTTGGTACAGACTATCCAATTGCAACATTAGACCCTTTTAAAGAAATTTTCCATGCGATTACGAGACTAGACTTTACTGGTGATTATGAGTGGAATAGTCAAGAGCAGATAACACTCGCAGAAGCGTTGAAATCGTATACAAAAGGTTCAGCATACAGCACATTCAGAGAAAAAGATTTGGGTACATTAGAAGTTGGAAAATTAGCAGATATTATTGTACTAGATAAAAACCTCTTTGAAGTAGAAAATAAAGAAATTCTTCAAACGAAAGTTTTGTTAACAATTATGGATGGTGAAGTTGTTTATCTTTATTCAGCAGAAGACTCCCACCTCTATAGGTGGTGAGATGAATGCGATTTTTGGTACCTTTTCAGTGGGTGTCCAAACACCTACTGAAATAGAGGAACGCCGTCTAAAAGGGCCACGTCCTGTGGCAACGACGGCATGACCAACATAATGTTGGCCTAAAGCCTCCGGCGGATGTCACGGATTTTTAAAGGAATGAATTGTGCGGGCACAATTCAAAATCCGGACGCAATTACGCCAAGGCGTAATTGATAGTGAATTAGTCTACGATCCTACTATTTTAGTTAATTGATCATTTTACCGGGAAGATTTTTTTATTACTATTCGAGGAGTGAAAAAATGAAACATCCTGTTAATTTGTCTAGATCGCTTTCTTTAACGTCTGTTGTTGTTACTGGGTTGGCCTTTATGGCTTTAACTACAGTGTTTAGCACATACGGCATAGCCTCTCAAATATCTCATGGTATGGTCGCTGGATCGTATGTAATTGCATTAATTGTGATGATGTTTACAGCTCATAGTTATGGTCAAATGGCAAAAGCGTACCCCATTGCGGGATCTGCCTATACTTATGCGCAAAAAGCGATTAATTCTCATGTTGGTTTCTTAGTGGGATGGGCAATTTTAATGGATTATCTCTTGATCCCAATGGTTAATTTTTTACTATTTGGTATTTTCTTCTCAGCAGCCATACCTGAAGTTCCACAGTATGTTTGGATACTTACATTAGTAGTTCTTGTGACGTTTGTAAATGTTAAAGGTGTAAAGTTAAGCGCAAATATCAACATGATTGTAATAGGCTTATCGGTATTATTTATACTTGTCTTTTGCATCTTATCAGTTAAATCAATAGTAACTGGAACCGGGACTGGCATTTTATTTAACCTTGATCCCTTTATTAATACCGAGGAGTCATTTAAGTATATAGTTGCTGGTGCTGCACTATTATGTTTCTCTTTCCTCGGTTTTGATGCAGTTTCTACTTTTTCAGAAGAAGTAAAAAATCCGGAGAAAAACATACCACGTGCAATATCTTTAGTAACAATAATTGGTGGATTATGTTTTGTAGTCGTATCTTATCTTGCACATAATGTTTGGCCAGATTATACGAGTTTTAAAGATGCTGATTCTGCTGCCTATGAAATTGCTTTCCTAGTAGGCGGGAATGCCTTACAAGCAGCATTCCTAGCAAAAACTGCAGTGGTTGTATTTGGTTCCGCGTCCGCATCTCAAGCAAGTGCTGCACGTGTATTATACGCAATGGGAAGAGATGGACAATTACCTAAAAATTTTTTTGGAAAACTAAATAAAAGAACGAGAACCCCAGTCAACAACATTTTATTAATTGGTCTTTTATCATTATCTGCAATGTTTTTAAGTCTAACCTTTGTCGCGTCTTTCATTAACTTTGGCGCCCTACTTGCATTTACTGCTGTGAATCTATCCGTTGTATTTTTATATTACGGTAAGCGAAAAGAACGCTCCTTAAAGGGGATAATCTTCTATTTGATTTTTCCATTAATCGGAGCAGTACTGACAACTTGTTTGCTTTTCAATCTAGATGTTTATTCGATTACTCTTGGTAGTATTTGGTTGGGTATTGGTGTTATTTATTTATTATTTATGACAAAAGGTCTTAAGCATAAACCACCAGTGCTCAATACAGATCAGATTGATTAGTCGCAGTTTAAAACATTAATGAAGCAGCTAAAAATATGTAAAGAGGATGGATGAATGAATGACAGATAACACTACGCTCAAAAGGTCATTAGGTGTTTGGTCAATTGTTGCATTGGGATTAGGATATATGACGCCTACAGTGGTCTTTGATACGTTTGGAATTGTATCAAAATTAACAAATGGTGTAGTACCAATGGCTTATTTTGTCGCCTTGTTAGTAATGGTATTGACAGCGATTAGTTATGGAAAGATGGTACAGGTATTCCCGGCTGCTGGTTCAGCATATACATACACCCGGGAAACAATGGGGTCTCATCTAGGATTCCTAGTAGGATGGGCATCGTTATTAGATTATTTATTATTACCTTTAGTTAATGCATTAATTATTCGAATATATATGGAATCTCTGTTTCCGAATGTACCTGTTTGGATTTGGGTTTTTGCTTATGTCATTGTAGTTACTGCAATTAATGCTTATAGTATGGAATCAACATCCAGCTTAAACTTTATACTCGTTGTTTTCACGATTTGTTTAATAGGTATCTTCATAATACTTGCTTCTGTACAACTTTATAACGGTATGGGAACTGGTACTTTATTCACGATTCATCCACTATCACATGAAAATGTAAAATTAATAGCCGTTTTAACTGGGGCAACAGTAGTAGCTTTCTCGTTTATCGGTTTCGACGCAATAACAATGTATACGGAAGAAGCAAAGGATACATCAACAGTTCCTAGAGCAATCCTTCTAACTGTTTTAATCGGTGGGGGTATTTTCTTTATTGCTTCTTATTTTACACAAGCATTATTCCCGGATGTTTCTGTGTTCAAAAATGTAGATGATACATTGCCGGAAATTGGTTTATATGTAGGAGGTAAGTTATTCCAACTGCTTTTCATTGCAGGAGCTTTCGCTGCTACTGTAGCTTCAGGACTTGCATCTCATGCAAGTGCATCTCGTTTGCTGTTTGTTATGGGCAGAAATGGTGTACTTCCTAAAAAAACTTTCGGATACTTACACCCTAAATTTAGAACGCCTGTTTTTACGATTGTTTTGACGGGAATCGTATCATTATTTGCAATAGGACCAAATTTAGAATTAATTGCTTCAGTCATTAACTTTGGGGCATTAATTGCATTCACATTCGTTAACCTATCTGTTATTGTTCATTTCTATATTCGTCAGAAAAGGAGATCAGGCAGTGAAACCTTTAAGTACTTAATTATGCCTTCTTTCGGAGCATTAGCTACTGGAGTTCTTTGGTATCATTTACACGCTGATGCATTTATAGGTGGAATCGTTTGGCTTATAATCGGAATCATTTACATGCTGTTTATAACAAGATTCTTTAAAAAAGAACTTGGAAGCATGGACTCTATTGATGACTTGGAGTCATTAGATAAAGAGATTTTTAATGAAGATAAGATTAAAGTCTTGAATTAACTATTTAGAGGATGAGAATCTCTTAGATAATCTTCCTCTTTTTAATGACACAAGAAGTAAATAAAGGAGTGATTGCTTTGAAAGAAAAAATTCGACTGTATATAGAAGAAAATAAAGAAGAATTATTTAAAACAATTCAAGATGTCGTACGTATAAAAAGCGTTGTTGGTAATGAACAAGAGATGCAATTATACATGAAAAAAAAATATGAAGAACTTAACTTGATTTTGCATGAGATTGAACCAAAATATGAGAAGGTTTCAGCTCATGAAGCGTTTATTGATTCAGGTATTCCGTTTGAAGACCGAAAAAATATTATCGGAATACATAAAGGTGTCTCCAATGGTAAGTCATTAACGATTCATGGGCATGTAGATGTTGTTTCTCCAGAACCATATTCAAATTGGACGATGGACCCATGGAGTGGAGATATTATTGGAAACAAGTTATACGGTCGAGGCTCTGCAGATATGAAAGCAGGACTTATTTCAAATTGGTTCGCATTGAAAACATTAATTGATTTAGGTTATCCAATTGCTGGAGATGTTCAGCTACATTCAGTAATAGAAGAAGAAGCTGGTGGTGGAGGCGGAGCTTTAGCATGTTTGGAGGAGGGCTTCGTAACAGATGGGTACATTTCGACAGAGCCACATAATTTGAATATGACAATAAGTCATGGGGGGATTATGTATTTCCGAGTGTACGTAAAGGGAAGAACAGCACATGCTGGTTTAGCGCATGAAGGCATAAATGCTATTTCAAAAATGATGAAAATCCTTAGTGCGCTGGATGAATTAAGTGAATGGCGTGCTAAAAATGTTAAGTTTGATTTATTTGAAAAGGGGTCTGGACAGTCCGTTCACTTAAACTTAGGTGTACTAAAAGCTGGGGACTGGGTATCGACAGTTCCAGGGGAAGCGATCCTCGAAGGAAGAATTGGTTTTATCCCAGGGGAAACTCGCGAAGAAATTAAGCAACTAGTACAAGACACGATTATGAAATCTGTCTTAGGCGATGAGTGGATGGATAAAAATCCACCTGTTATAGAGTGGTTTGGATGGTCAACGGAGCCATGGTACCAAGATCCTGAGAACCCTTTTGTAAAATTATTCATCGAAAATTCAGAAGATGTTATGGGACAAAAAGTAATAATGGTTGGAAGAGCTGGAGGAAATGATGCACGATTTACTCAGTATTACGGAAAACAAGGATTGTGCTTTGGGCCAATTGGAGAAAATATGCATGGACCAGATGAATGTGTTCATTTAGATAGCGTAGTAGAAGTAACGAATGTTTTGGCAAATTATATTATTAAGTGGAGCGAGAGTTAATCATCGTTAACTTTTGGGAATATCCATTTCAAACTAATAAAGTGTCTCTCATAATGCTTCTAGTTTGGGTAGCTGAATGATTAGGAATGTTATGGGAAAAAGGTGTAGGCTTAATGCAATTGGGATTAGATTTAAAACAAAATCTAGCATTAAAAATGACACAAGAAATGCAACAATCTTTGCAACTTCTATAAATGTCGTCTTTTGAATCCATGACTATTTATTGGACAAGGCGATCGAAAACCATTTAATAAATATTGAGAAGATGGCACTTATGAATAATCAGCCTAGCACTGCTAGTACAACCAAACGAATACGTGAGGATTATTTGTACACTAAAAAAACTTTTATTCAGAAAATTATTATTGTGGAAAATTATTTGATAAAACAAATCTCTCTTAACGATTAAATCGACGAAACAATTCCTGTATTAAAAATTAATTGAAAATTAAATTAATTTATTTCCGAGATGTAAGTAAATCACTTTTTAGTAGTTGGCAAGCTTATTGTTTATCTTCATTCAGCAGAAGACTCCCACCTCTATAGGTGGTGAGATGAATGCGATTTTGATTACTTTTTCAGTGGGTGTCCAAACACCTACTGAAATAGAGGAACCCAGGCTAAGAACTTCACATCCTGTGAAAACGCCTGAGTGACCAACATCGTGCTGCTGACGCTGCGTTAGCACTACGCTTTCGCGCAAAAAACATCTGTTGGCCTAAAGCCTCCGGCGGATGTCACGGATTTTCAAAGGAATGAATTGTGCTGGCACAATTCAAAATCCGGACGCAATTACGCCAAGGCGAAATTGATTAATTGTGAGTGTATTGTTTAAAAACATTTAAAAGAGAGGATGTATTTTTATGAAAAGAAATTATTCTATTGAAGAACTTAAAGTGTTAGACCAAAAGCATTTTCTACACCCTACTTCACCAGTAAAGACGGAAAATGGACCGGTATTTATTTTTACAGAAGGAAAAGGTGTTCATCTGTATGATATTACAGGTAAAAAAGTTATTGATGGTATGTCTTCACTTTGGAATGTGAATATCGGACATGGTAGAACAGAACTTGGTGAAGTAGCGAAGGAACAAATGGATAAATTAGCCTTCAGTTCTTGTTTTGCAACGTTTAGTAATGAGCCTGCTATTCTATTAGCAAAAAAGTTAGCAGAATTAGCACCTGGTGATTTAAATACTACATTTTTTACGTCCGGTGGTTCCGAATCCAATGATAGCGCCTATAAATTGGCTCGTCATTATTGGATATTAAAAGGGGAGACTTCTCGAAAAAAAATTATCTCAAGATCGAGATCTTATCACGGGGTGGCAATCGGTGCTACAAGTGCGACGGGTTTAAAAGGATTTCGTGATTTTACAAATTCTAATGCACCGGATTTTCTATTCGTAGATCATTTCTCCATACAGGCTTTACGTGATTTGATTGAAACTGAAGGTCCAGAAACAATAGCTGCATTCATCACCGAGCCAGTACAAGGTGCAGGTGGGGTGCATGTTGCACCAGATAATTATTTTAAAGAAATTCGTGAAATTTGTAATGAGTACGGTATTTTGATGATA
The DNA here is from genome assembly GCF_030209535.1 of Lysinibacillus sp. fls2-241-R2A-57. Lineage (NCBI taxonomy): Bacteria > Bacillati > Bacillota > Bacilli > Caryophanales > Bacillaceae > Lysinibacillus > Lysinibacillus sp. fls2-241-R2A-57. Next base: position 42,273 of record NZ_JARVRU010000032.1, on the reverse strand, counting down.
ACTGATGAAGTTATTACAGGATTTGGTAGGACGGGTAAGTTCTTTGCGATGGAACATTTTAATGTGGTACCGGATATGATGTGCTTTGCAAAAGGTGTTACTAGTGGATATGCACAATTAGGTGGTGTAATGATCTCAGAGAAAATACACCAAGAATTTTCTGAGTTATCAGAAGGAACTATATTGCATGGATACACTTATAGTGGTCATCCAATGGCCTGTGCAGTTGGGTTGAAAAACATTGAAATTATAGAGAAAGATAATTTAGTAGCAAATGCAGAAATTCGTGGTCAAGAGCTATTAGCGGGGTTAAAAGTATTACAAGCGAAGTATCCATTTATTGTAGAGGCAAGAGGTTTAGGTTTAATGGCAGGTATAGAAATCTCTTATGAAGGAAGACTCCTCGCTCCGCAAATAGTGACAGAGGCAGCAAAGTTGGGATTAATATGTCGCTCTGTTGTACTAGATGCTCAAGATATTGTTGTATTTTCACCACCATTATCTATAAGCCAAAAGGAGTTAAGAGATTTATTGGATATTCTAGAAAAAGCGATTCAAGAAGTAGAGAATCAGGTGTTGGCAAATAAGTTGTAATACGAAAGGTGAGGTAATTATAATGAGGAAAAATTTATTTATCAATGGGGATTGGGTGGAAGCAGCAGAGTATACAGAATTACGTTCTCCATATAGTAGCGAGGTCATTGCAGAAATACCGAAGGCAAATGTCGAGGAAGTAGAAGCAGCTTTAGTAGCTGCCGATGCTGCACGTAAAACGATGGCGAATATGCCTTTGTATAAGCGTGCGATTATTCTTGAAAAATTAGCTTCTTTATTAGAAGCACGTGCTGAAGAAGCAGCAGAGCTAATAGCACTAGAAGCGGCCAAGCCTATCACAACCGCCAAAGCTGAAGTTCAGCGTACAATTCAAACGTATAAATTTGCTGCTGAAGAAGCAAAGCGAATACACGGAGAAACAATTCCTGTGGATGCTGCCCCCGGTGGAGACGGGCGCATTGCCTATACGGTTCGTGAACCATTAGGCATCGTGGCAGCTATTACACCTTTTAATTTCCCAATGAATCTAGTAGCTCATAAAGTAGGGCCAGCAATAGCATCAGGTAACACAGTTGTATTAAAACCTGCAAGTCAAACACCATTAACTTCCTATTTTATTGGTGAATTATTAGTAGAGGCAGGATTACCGAAGGGTGCGTTAAATATCGTTACTGGTGCAGGTTCTTTAATTGGTAACAAATTAGTCACGGATAATCGCGTGAAAAAGATTTCTTTTACAGGTAGCCCCGCTGTAGGTATTGGCATACGCAATCAAGCAGGTCTTAAGAAAGTAACGCTTGAATTGGGTTCTAATGCGGCTGTTATTATCGACGAAAATGTTAATATTGATAAATTAATTCCACGTGTCGTTTCCGGTGCATTTGCATTCCAAGGGCAGGTATGTATTTCAGTTCAACGAATCTATGTTCACGAAAAAATGTATGATTTGTTTGTAGATAAATTTGTAGCAGCTACAAAAGAGTTGAAACTTGGTGATCCCCTAGATCCTACAACGGATGTTTCAGCCTTAATTAGTCCACAAGATGTAAAACGAACATTAAGTTGGATTGAAGAAGCAAAGGGGCAAGGGGCAATTATTGCAACTGGTGGAGAATCTGAAGGGAATATCTTACAACCTACCGTACTATTAAATGTAAAATCGGAGCAGAAGGTTTCCTGTCAGGAGGTATTCGCACCAATCGTATCTATTATGAAGTTTACATCTATTCAAGAGGCATTTGATCAAGTAAATGACTCCAAATATGGTTTGCAAGCTGGTATTTATACAGATAATATCCATGTTGCTTTACAGGCAACGCAAAAACTCCATGTAGGTGGTGTCATTATAAATGATATTCCTACATTCCGTTTAGATCATCTACCATATGGTGGCGTAAAGGAAAGTGGTATGGGAAGAGAAGGGCTGAAGTATGCAATTGAGGAAATGACAGAAATGAAACTTGTAGTAATAAACCAAAACTAATAAAAAAATAGGTAGGAGGAAATATAATGATAATTGGTGTACCTAAAGAAATAAAAAATAATGAAAATCGAGTAGGAATTACTCCAGCAGGTGTTGTGGCTTACAAAAAAGGTGGTCATGAAGTAATAATTGAATCGAGTGCAGGGTTAGGTAGTGGATTTACAGACCAAGATTATTTAGATGTAGGCGCTCAAATTACTAAATCGACTAAGGAAGCTTGGGATGTTGATATGGTGATTAAAGTGAAGGAGCCGATTCAGGAGGAGTACAAATATTTTAAAGAGAATCTAATTCTCTACACATACCTACATTTAGCTCCAGAGCCAGAATTAACGAAAGCTTTGCTTGAAAGTAAAGTTACTGGAATTGCTTATGAAACAATTCAATTAGATTCAGGTGCCTTACCGTTGTTAACGCCAATGAGTGAAGTTGCAGGCCGAATGTCTGTACAAATTGGTGCACAGTTTTTAGAAAATTCCAAAGGAGGCAAAGGAGTTCTCTTAGGTGGTATTCCTGGTGTTGCACCTGGAAATGTAGTGATTGTAGGTGCTGGAGTTGTCGGGACGAATGCTGCGAAAATGGCAGTAGGATTAGGTGCAAACGTAACAATTTTAGACGTTAATATTACACGCTTAAGTCAAATAGATGATATGTTCCAAGGACGTGTTCGTACTCTTGCATCAAATACCTACAATATCGCTGAAGCAGTGAAAACAGCAGATTTGTTAATTGGTGCTGTGCTAATTCCAGGTTCACGTGCACCACAATTAGTTTCAAAAGAAATGATTCAAACGATGCAAAAGGGGTCTGTTGTAGTGGATGTAGCGGTAGATCAAGGGGGTTCTATTGAAACAATTGATCGAATTACTACTCATAGTAATCCTACTTATGAAGTATACGGTGTTGTGCATTACGCAGTTGCGAATATGCCAGGTGCTTGCGCGCGTACCTCAACATTGGGCTTGTCAAATGTAACTGTTCCATACGGTTTGCAAATAGCTAATAAAGGCTATCGCCAAGCTGCTTTAGATAATCCTGTTTTAGCGAAGGGGATAAACGTAGTAAATGGAAAAATAGTATATAAAGCGGTAGCTGATGCACATGGATTACCATATACGGATCTACAAGTAGAATTAGCAGAAGATTCAACTTCGGCGTTAGCAGTTAAATAGAATAAGAGAAATAATGTTCTTTTCTATCTTTAAATTTCGATTAATTTTCAAAACACATGAAAGAGCTAGATTATGTGTAAGCCCGTAATCAAATAACGCATATAAACAACCAGGCACCCCCTGTACAATAGACGTTACAATTAAGGAGGGTGCTTTTTTTATGTCCACTACACAAAACTAACAATAAGGAACAATGCGTATGGCGTAAACTATGCGTTGTAATTGTGGGTAGCTTATACTTTGTTTGAACCTGTAGCCAAATTCCAATCATAAAACTACTTTTAAAAACAGGTTTTAACGTTACCTGTATTTCATATATATAGAGTAAAAGCTTATAGGAGTAGAAATCATTGGACAAACAAAATAGCAGATATAGATGGATTGTATTTGTTTCTGTATTATTTACTTATTTGTTAATGGCGAGTCAACGAACCGCCCCAGGACTGATTACAGACCAATTGATGCGAGATTTTAATGTAACAGCATCTACGATTGGGTTATTGACGAGTATACAATTTTTTGTCTACACGAGTTTGCAAATTCCGATGGGGATTTTAGCTGATCGATTTGGACCGAATTTTTTTCTAATTATTGGTGCTACTCTTACAGGTTTAGGGACAATTATTTATAGTCTGGGTACACATGAATTCGTCCTGTTTTTTGCCAGAATACTAACTGGGGTAGGGGATGCGACCATATGGGTTAACATGGTGCTAATTTTGGCCCAATGGTTTCATACAAAGGAATTTGTTCGATTAATTGGACTGGCAGGCATGACAGGAAGTCTTGGTTTCTTATTGGCGACAGTACCTTACTCCACGTGGATACTTTTATTTGGTTGGAGGGTAACATTTTTCTCAGTAGGACTACTATTATGTTTATGTGGCATTCTCCTTTATTTTGTACTTGTGAAAAAAACAAAACATGTTTTTGGGGATGAGCAAGAAGTAGATACAGCAGAAGTGCAACGTGAAAAAACATCCGTTTTACTACGAAGAATATTTTCAAATCCGCAAGCATGGGCTCTATTCTGTTGCCATTTTGGGGTAGTCGGCGGTTATGTAGGGTTTATCAGTTCGTGGGCAGTACCATATGGGATGAATATGTATGAAATGACTCGTTCAGATGCCAGCCAACTAATTATGATCGGTCTTATCGGGGCACTTATTGGAGCACCTCTAGCTAGTTGGATTTCAAGTCTGTTAGAATCAATTAAAAGACCGTATATTGTCGTTCATATCATTGTTTTATTAGGGTGGTTTTCTTTCCTTTTATGTAATGGGCATCCTTCCTTGTTCTTTCTAATTATTATTTTCTTTATCATTGGCTTTGGATATGGGGCAAGTGCATTAACCTTTGCAGCTGTACGTCAATCTTTTAAACTGGAGGAATCAGGAATTGTTTCAGGGATTGCGAATACGGGCGGCTTTCTAAGTGCTGTATTGCTACCCATCATTTTTGGATATATATTGGATCATTTTCAATCAACTTCAGGAAATCTATTTGATGGATATTACTATGGTTTCATCACGCCGGTTATCTTCTCCATCGTTGGTTTGATTGGAGTGATTTTATTGAAGGAAAAACGTCAGAGCTTAAATAAGAATTATAAACAGGGGTAAAGAGCATGGAAGCAAAGCAACCATTCTCTTGCTCCTGTTTTTTATTCTTTTGTCAACCTGATTTACAGGCTATATAAAAACAGTAAGATGTTAGGTATAATTATTAATTGAGAGAAAAAAATTATGATTAGATTAAATCTAGTATAGAAGGAGGAGAAAACTTAAATTGACAAATAATAATAAAACGGTTATCCGTTCTATGGATATATTAAATTTATTTATCGATCATACTGAACTGACATTTCAAGAAGTAATTGAGTTATCAGGAATCCCTAAAACCTCTGCTTTTCGCATGTTGAAATCTTTTGAGGAAATGGAATTTTTAGAAAAGGGAACTGATGCAAAATATAGGTTAGGTATTCTCTTCCTTAAATTTGGACATCTAGTATCAATGCGCCTAGATGTGCGAAAAATTGCAGATCCAATTATGAATGAGTTACATAATGATGTAAAAGAAGCGATTAATTTAATCGTTCGTGATGGTAACGATGCTGTTTATATCGAGAAAATAGATACGAAGCAAAAAGTTCGACTCTACACAGCAATTGGTAGAAAAAGTCCTCTTTACGCAGGGGCATGCCCTCGTGCTGTATTATCCTTTTTACCGGATGCAGACATAAAGGAATATCTTGAATCGGTAGAACTTAAATCGTTTGCCATGGGGACGATTACAGAAAAGGAAAGGCTTTTTGAAACGATTGTGCAGGCTAGAGAACTTGGTTATACAATCAGCCATTCAGAATTAGAAAATTATACATCTGCTGTTGCAGCACCGATTTACGATCATAAAGGGGAAGTCGTTGCAGCAATGAGTATTGCGGGACTAGAAACCAATTATCAAGGAGAAAACGTTGAAATCTTCGTCGATAAACTTAAGAAGGCTACCGCCGAGATTTCTAAACAATTGGGGTATGAACAGCTTTAAAAAATGGGTAGTCTCAAAAGTCACTTGAGATTACCCATTTTGCGCTGAAGTTGCTGATTTTTGAGAAATATCACTATCTAAATAATCGAATTTTGGGCGATTGAATAGCCATTACTTAAAGTTGCTATAACCTTTTAAACGGAGCCCAAATGCTAATTCATTTCGTTTTTTTTCTTGATGGATTAATGCCAATTGAGCTTCTTCAAGAGTGACCTCTTTAAAAAAGACTCGACCATTTGCTTGCATTTGTGCTAATGATGGCAAATCTGCTGAAATCACTTGAGCTATTTTAGGATATCCACCAGTTGTTTGACGATCTGCCATTAAAACAATAGGTTGCCCATTGGAGGGCACTTGAATCGTTCCAAATGTAACCCCTTCGGATAATAATTCAAATGGCTCTTTTAATTGAATAGCTTCTCCTTCTAATCGATACCCCATTCGATCTGCGTGTGTTGTGATGGTGTAAGGCGTTGAAAGGAATTTTTTTAAACTCTCCTCATCGAAATGCTCATATTCAGAGCCTCTTATGAAGCGGATTGTTTGCGTTTTCTTAAATGTAACAAAGGATGTGTAATCAGCTGACCAAGGAAGGTACGTTGGTTCTTTTTTTAATTGTTCAAAAAGATCCTCTCCTAACTCTGATCGTCTATCTAATTCAAAGACATCATTCTTCAGCAATTTTCTTCCTTGAAATCCTCCAATTCCAGCACGTATGTAGGTACTTTTACTGCTCATCACTTCGGGCACTTGAATTCCCCCACTAAACGATACGTAGGCTCTGCAACCACTAATCGCAGTATTAAATTTTAAAACAGAGCCTTTTTGAATTAAAAGTGGTCGCCACATGGGTGCTTCTTTGCCGTCTATTGTAGGTTGTAAATTACCACCTGTAATTGCGATCAGTTCATCCGTTTCGAATAAAAGGGATGTTCCATAAAGTGTCACCTCAAGAGCGCCTTCTCCTTCCAAATTTCCAACAAGTAAATTCGCAATTCGTAAGGAATTTGAATCCATTGCTCCTCCGACGATAACACCAAACTTTTGTAGCCCATATCTTCCTAGGTCTTGAATAGTTGCCAGTATACCTGGCTGTAATACCTTTATGCCCATGTTTTCATCTCCCAATCGCTCTTATATTCTTCCAACGAAATTGGTACAAACTGAATTCGATCACCCGGTTGTAATAAGGTTGGAGGAGATTGTTCTGGTAGAAACAAACGAGAAGGTGTTCGTCCGATGATTTGCCATCCCCCTGGAGTTTCTAATGGGTAAATACCTGTTTGATTTCCCGCAATTCCAACAGATCCCGGAGTAATCGATAACCGTGGAGTTTCTTTACGCGGTGTTGCTATTTGTTTGTCCATTCCTCCCATAAACGGAAAACCTGGAGCAAAGCCTATCATGTAAACAAGATATTCTACAGAAGAGTGAATGTTAATAACTTCATTAGGTGTTAAACCATGATAAGAGGCTACAAATTCTAAATCTGGCCCCATTTCACCACCATATACTACAGGGATTTTTACGACACGTTCCTTCGTTGTTTCAACTATATAAGATTGATTCATTAAAGAAAGAATTGTTGCTTTCACCTTTTCGTAAGGCATTTCTCCTTCTTTACCTATATTAGAAAAGTATACTTCAATCGGATTGTAATAAACTGTCACATTATTATAGGCAGGCACAACCTCGACGAATCCTTCAAATGGATTGCTCTCTAATAAATTCAATATATTTTTAACTTTGTTGTGAATTGCCTCACTAATACCTTCACCTACATGTATGACTAGTGCAGAATCACTTAAAGGTCTTATTTGTACATTCTCTTTTAAATTCAGCATAAAAACCATCTCCCTGAAGTTTCGTAATTCGGTATATAAGTTTTAAATAACGGATTTTTTAATATTATATTTAAACAATAAACGAAAACAAGGTTAATTTAAATGAAAATTTCAAAAAAAATATTCTTTCTCAAAATTTTAAATTTATACTTTTCAGCAATAATAAAGTATGTTAAGATTTTTTTAAATTTCAAAACTTAAGTTCCGGATATCGGTACAAAATGTTTGTAAACGTATTCAGTTTAACTACTTTAGTGGGAAGAAAATGGGGGAAGAAGATGTTTCGAGTTGATTTAAACTGTGATTTAGGGGAAAGTTTTGGTCGTTATCGACTTGGAGAGCAAGAAGAAATCTTAAAATATGTAACCTCTGCTAATATTGCTTGTGGATTCCATGCTGGAGATCCAACAGTCATGCGAGAGACAGTTAAGCTAGCCATTGCTAATGGTGTGAAAATCGGGGCACATCCAGGATTACCGGATTTAAATGGCTTTGGACGACGTGAGATGAACATCACACCACAGGAAGCCTATGATATGGTCATTTATCAAGTTGGAGCATTGCAAGGTTTTCTAACGGCTTCCAATGAAACCATGCAACATGTAAAGCCACATGGCGCACTTTATAATATGGCTGCTAAAAATCCAGCGATTGCTGAGGCAATCGCACAAGCCATTTATGATATTTCACCTACACTTGTGTTATTCGGTCTCTCAGGTAGTGAATTAACAAAAGCTGGAGAAAAAGTAGGGCTTCAAACAGCCCATGAAGTGTTTGCAGATCGTACCTATCAGAAGGATGGTTCTTTAACATCTCGTAAACAACCTGATGCATTGATTACTGATAAGGAACAAGCTGTGAATCAAGTTGTGAGAATGGTGAAAGAGGGAATTGTGCTGTCACAACAGCAAATCGAAATCCCATTACAGGCAAATACTATTTGTATTCATGGGGACGGGGAACACGCTGTAGAATTTGCAAAATATATTCATTCAAGATTAGCAGAACATCAAATATCAGTACGTGCAATCAAGGAGGGGTAATCCAATGGTGGTAGCAAAAAAAACGGAAGTTAGTGAAGTAGGAATCGAGCAAGAGAAAAAAGGTAAATTTGTTAAGAAAACAGCAAGTAAAAGTGTGTTAATAGGAGCAGCCTTTTTAATGGCTACCTCATCTATCGGACCAGGTTTTTTAACACAAACGACAGTATTTACCCAGCAATTAGCGGCTAGCTTTGGATTTGTCATTTTAATTTCATTAATTCTAGATATTGTCGCACAGGTAAACGTTTGGCGAATCATTGCTGTTTCTGGCTTGCGAGGGCAAGAAATTGCCAATAAGGTATTACCTGGATTAGGTGTTCTCCTTGCAATTATGATTGTTATAGGTGGTTTAGCATTTAATATTGGTAACGTTGCTGGAGCTGGATTAGGGTTAAATGCAATGCTTGGCATAGATCCAATTATGGGTGCCATTTTAAGTGCACTTTTTGCTATTTTTATATTTATCTATAAAGAAGCAGGAAAGGCAATGGACAAGGTTGCGCAAATTGCTGGCGGTGTCATGATTTTACTCATGCTATTCGTTGCTTTTAAAACTTCACCACCTGTAGGAGAAGCGATTGTAAACACCGTCTGGCCTAAAGAAATTAGCTGGTTTGCGATTGTAACTTTGGTTGGTGGATCAGTTGGGGGTTACATTACTTTTGCTGGTGGTCACCGCCTTTTGGACGCTGGTATCAAAGGACAAGAATCCTTGCCAGAAGTAACAAAAAGCTCTGTGACAGGGATTTTGATTACTGGCGTAATGCGTGTTGCTTTATTTTTAGCGGTTCTTGGTGTTGTTTCAAAAGGTTTAGTCATTGATCCTGCCAATCCACCTGCATCTGTTTTCCAACTAGCTGCGGGTAATATTGGTTATCGCATGTTTGGTATGATTATGTGGGCTGCAGCGATTACTTCTGTTGTAGGTGCAGCTTATACATCCGTTTCATTTATTCGTTCATTCCACCCTAACATTGAGAAATATCATAATTGGGTGATTATAGCGTTTATCGTCATTTCAACAGCAACTTTTGCCTTGGTTGGAAAGCCTGTTAATGTGTTAATTTTGGTAGGTGCATTAAATGCACTGGTTTTACCATTATCACTTGGCATTATATTAGTTGCTGCACACAAAAAAGAAATTGTTGGTACATATAAGCATCCACGTTGGTTAACTGTCACTGGAGCAATGGTAGTTGTTCTTATGGGGTATCTTAGCATTATTACATTAATTGGAGAAATTCCGAAAATTTTTAGTTAATCTAACAATCAACCATCCATGAGCATCTTTTCATGGATGGTTATTTTATCTTTATTCAGCAGAAAACTCCCACCTCTATAGGTGGTGAGATGAATGCGATTTTTGTACCTTTTCAGTGGATGTCCAAACACCTACTGAATAAAGATAAAAGCCTCCGGCGGATGTCACGGATTTTCAGAGGAATGAATTGTGCTGGCACAATTCAAAATCCGGACGCAATTACGCCAAGGCATAATTGATAAGGAGTGAATGGATGATGACAACATATAGTGCTTTAGAGCCGAATGAAATCCGTAAACTTATTCGCAATCAAGAAATCTCTGGACCTACTTCTGGCATGTCGATTGGGTTTACACAAGCAAATTTAGTGATTTTGAAGAAGGAGCATGCTTTTGACTTTCTACTATTTTGTCAGCGAAATCCAAAGCCATGCCCATTATTAGACGTGACAGAACCTGGATCATTTATTCCTTCAAAAATTGCTAAAAATGCAGATATTCGCAAGGACATTCCGAAATATCGTATTTATCGGGATGGTATTTTAACGGAAGAAGTATTAGATATTACAGATTATTGGGAAGAGGATATGGTAGGTTTTTTAATCGGATGTAGCTTTACATTTGAAACACCTCTTCTTGAAGCAGGTATTCCAATAAGAAATATTCAAGAAAACTGTAATGTGCCAATGTATAAAACAAATATCGCATGTGAAAAAGCAGGTGTGTTTAAAGGACCAACTGTTGTCAGTATGCGCCCTATGACACCAGAGGATGCGATTCGTGCAATCCAAATTACTTCGCGTTTCCCAAATGTACACGGTGCTCCAATTCATATTGGAAGTCCAGAACAAATAGGGATTACAGATATTTCAAAGCCAGATTTCGGTGATGCCGTGTCCATTAAGCCAGGGGAAATACCAGTATTTTGGGCTTGTGGCGTAACCCCTCAGGCAGTGGCAATGGAAAGTAAACCTTCTATTATCATTACCCATGCACCGGGTCATATGTTAATTACTGATATAAAGGAAACAAGCTTGAGCATACTTTAAGGTATAATCGAAGACATCTATTTATTTTCTTCATAAGTAAGCGTCAAGAAGTTGGGACAACACCAATTTCTGAAATCTAAAAAGCTGGTGAAATTTTACGACGGGTAAAATTCCACCAGCTTTGATTTTTTTAATCGGATGGCTAAAATAACAAGGAAGTGGATGGTTGATTACAATTGAAATAATATTAATATATAATCTTTTATCAGGAATAACACTGCTAAAAGAAGAAAGCGCAAGTTTGAAGGACATAATGAGGTGAGTATAGTTGGATTGGAAACCTGATAGAAAAGCGAAAAAAGCTATCTATAAACAACTCGCAGAATATATTGAAAAGGGAATTGCAGATGGTACATTTCCACCTGATAAACCATTGCCATCAGAGAGATATTTAGCGAGTGCTCTAAATTTAAATAGAAGTACTGTCGTTCATGCATATGACGAATTAGAATCGATTGGGTTAATTGAAAGAAATAGAGGAAGTGGTACTACCATTAGTAAAGATATATGGGGGATAACAAAAAAGCGGATTCCTAGCTGGAATAGGTATATTGAGGCGGGTTCTTTTTTACCTAGTCAACCTGTCACGCAAAAAATAAGAAAAGAAGCTGTTGAACATAAATTAATCAATTTAGCTTCTGGTGAATTGTCTGAAGATCTTTTCCCAAAAAGTTTTTTAAGCGAGATAACGTCAACACGTTCTTTTATTGGAAGCCTAGGATACGATCATCCACAGGGGAATGAAATCCTTAGAACTACCATTGCAAAACACGTAAAAAAAAGTCGGGGAATTGAAACTAATCCTTCTTCAATACTGGTAACATCAGGAGCGCAGCAAGCATTACATTTGATTGTTCAATGTTTATTAAAGCCTGGAGATGCAATAGCGATAGAAGATCCTTCCTACAATTATAATCTTCCAATTTTTAAATCGGTAGGTATAAAAATACATTATCTACCTGTCGATAAGGATGGAACGAACCCAGAAGATTTGGAGTCATTATATAAAAAGCACCGAATTAAAATGGTTTTTTTAAATCCATGTTTTCAAAATCCAACGGGCTCTTTATTGAATAAAAAGAAAAAAGAAGCGATTTTAGACATATCCTCAAAGCTTGGAATTCCAGTAGTAGAAGATGATCCATATAGTTTAACAGCTTTTTCAGGAGAAAAAATCTCTACTCTTAAATCAATGGATAGGAATGGCAATGTATTATACATTAGTTCTTTGTCCAAAATTGTTGCCTCAGGATTAAGAATAGGGTGGATTATTGGCCCAACGTCAGTGATTGAAAGATTATCCGATGCGAAACAACAAATCGACTTCGGTCATTCTAGCTATACACAATGGGTAGCGAATGATTTTTTAGAATCAGAAAATTTTCATATTCATATAAAAAGTTTAATGAAGGAATTAGAAAAAAGGAGAGATAAAATTGTAAAAAGCCTTGATAATTATTTGAAAAAACTGGTTGAATATTCTATTCCTCAAGGTGGTATTCATCTATGGTGTAAAATACTTAAAAATTATAATGAAACCCAATTGCTTGAAGAATCCATTAAAAGAGGCGTCATTTATGTGCCTGGTTCTACACTGGGATCCAAAGATGGTTTTGTTCGTTTTACTTTCGCAAAGGAAGATGAAGATTCAATCGATGAAGGAATCAAAAGGTTTGCAGAAGCTCTTAATAGTTTATAGACAATTGGATGGTCAAAAAAGCATCGAAGTGGATGGTTATAAAAAATATAAATCCCTTATCATAGAGAGGTGGATGATAAAACATCGATATAGCCTAATTACTAATTATTTTTTATGAAACAATGTCCAATGAAGGTAATAATATAGTAATTGCTAATAAAATGATAAAATTTTTGAAAGAGTTGGTATTGTATGACATCAGGTTTGATTATTACGCTAGTGATTGGATCTATTATTAAATTGTTAATGAGCCCTCCCAGTATAGCTGTGGGATGGGGGGTAAGTAAATTTGAACTTCATAAAAAACTTGATTCAAAAGATGTTACGGTAACATTTAATGGGAAGTATTTAGATGAGGAAGAAAAAAATAGATTTACAGACTATTTTAATAAAGGTTCATTTTTGAAAAAACATTATATATTTCCTGGTAATGAAAAATTATTTTTACAGCCAGAGACTAATGTTACTCCATTTATCATGAACGTAAAAAGAGGCAAAAAAGATGTTAATTTCTTTGTTTTTAGTTACGACAATCACGTTGATGTAGTCAAGAAGTACAAGGAGAAGGTTGTTTCATATAGTATTAGTTCTGAACATCTACAAAATTTCACCGTTTAAACTACAAATGCAAACCATTGAAAAAAGGGATTTTCGAAAAATTAGGGATTCGGTTACTGAATAGAATCCCTCTTTATTTCCCTGAAAATAGTATCGAAATTATCTTCCAATTCAATTGAATGGAGGATTTTTTTATGACTAAAAAGTTGAAATTATATTACTCATCCCAGCACTCAATACTTGATGAACGACTTCCTATAATAGAAATAGGAGTAATCTACCATAAGAGGAATAATTCTTGCTTCAATATTTCTTTCCATAAAAGCTGGTATAATAATGGTAGAATCATACATTTGTGAAGGGGAGAAATTGATGACAGCACAACAACAAGCAGCAATGCAATCCATGATCGACTGGCTAGCAGATGAACACGAACTTGGGCAAGAACCCAAGAAAATAGAAATTGCAGCAGAATTTGATTTATATGATATGCACTACTATATATTCAAATATAAAAAAACTATGCTCGGAAAATGGCTCCTTGGCGTATGCGGAGGCTATGAGGATCCGTCTGACACTGAGCATTGCGGCCATGTATTCAGCGAGATGCAACCTTATGACCCTGCCACTGCAGAGCAAGAAGCTGTAAAGATGGTAGAAATGATCCGAGAATATTGGATGCAGCAGGCTGCAGCATATGAAGCTGACCAATCCATGGAGGACGAGACTGAAACGCGAGACAATGGTTCTGGTTTATTCAACGGGTTTGTTCTTCTTAACTCTGCAGAATGTGATATTGATCAGATAAAGGCCAACCTTTTGAATGATTGGAACATCTCCTGCTCGTTGACAGAGGATGAGGAAAACGCCGAAGAAACAAAGGAAGGAACTCTGGTCTTTGAAGTGGACGACTGCGTGTTAGCAGTTAGTTTTGTCGAAGCTCCCGTACCAGATGGTGAGGCTGAGTATTATGCACAGGGAAATTACATGTGGAAGGAAGCCGTGGAGGTTACTCAAACGCATGTAGCTCAAATCATCCTGGCTGCATTTACTCGCTCCGGCTCTCCGCTAGATAGTGGCAAGCTATACACTAAGCTGACGGCAAGTTGTCTGAAGCTTCCTAATGCAATAGGGATCTATACAGGCTGCACCGTATTTCAGCCTGAACTTTATCTAGATATGGCTGAAGTCATGAAAAATGATGACGACATGTTTCCTTTACTGAATCTGGTTTATTTCGGACTGGTCGGAACGGAAACCGGGTTAAATGGATATACTTATGGGCTAAAAGCCTTTGGTAAGGATGAAATTGAAATTCTTGACAGTGAAGCATCTCCTGCTGAACTACGTGATTTTTTAATTACGATTTCCGGATATATTGTAGAAGAGAACGTCACTTTAAGGGATGGAGAAACGATCGGCTTCTCAGCAGAACAAAAGCTACCGATTTCCCGTTCAGAGGGGGTTTATGTCGATGGGGATACTCTCAAAATCAAATATTAGTATCTCATTCCAAAAGGCATTTTTCAATGTCTCGCTCTAATAACTGAAAAACCTCAGAAGTAGATAAAATAATAGTTGCTCCAAAGTGTTACGATGAGAGAATAACAAAAGGACTTGCATATGTGAAAATCAATCATAAACGCAAGTCCTATTCTTGTTAAAGTAACGCCGTAATTATTTTTCTTTTATAAAAAAGAAGCCAGATCCATTTTCTTGTGGTACAAAGCCCTCTTTAGCTGACATATTTTCCACCATATTTTGTTCCTCGGCTGTGATTACAGTGGTAATATCCTTTCTTTCAGTTGAATCCTCTTTACTAAAAAAGAAGCCTGATCCATTTCCTTGTGGTACAAAGCCCTCTTTGGCTGACATATTTTCTACCATATTTTGTTCCTCGGCTGTGATTACAGTGGTAATATCCTTTCTTTCAGTTGAATCCTCTTTACTAAAAAAGAAGCCTGATCCATTTCCTTGTGGTACAAAACCCTCTTTAACGGACATTTTTTCCACCATATTTTGTTCTTCTTTTGTTATTACCGTAGTAATGTTTGTTTGTTCTTCTGCTGATACTTCTGTGATTTGCAAGTCTTTTGCAAAACCAATTGTTAATGCTAAAACTCCTGTTAAACCAAAAGTGAAGACTAACTTCCTTTTCATATAAAAACCTCCATTTGTATTTAGTTTGAACCAATAAAACATCTCACCAACTGAATAATTAGTTGCTTGGTAAAGTGTAACATATTTCCAAACATGGGTGTAGAGATATGTGAGCTTATTAAGCCAGTTATGATGAGATTGCAGTTGCACATCATTAAGTTAGTGTTTTGTTAATTCCCGCAAAGTAGCCCTCAAAAGATTTGAGAATCAGTTAGGGCGCATACTTGGTTGCATGGATTGTTCTCAGGTTAGTTTTGAAGGCATAGCAAAAGGACTTGTGTGAAATATTATGCACAAGTCCTGCATTTTAGCGCTTTAACTTCTTTTATTTTATCTGATCAAACAAAAATCGGCTAATTGGTTGAACTTCTCTCTGTCAGTAGTATCAACCATTATTTCTAATGCTGTTTGAACACTTCTGCATAAGATTCTACCTGATCAGCTTCTTGTGAACCATTCTTTTCGGTCAACTCTATGTAAGATCAACTTCTGATAATGCAATTTTACTTTTGTTAGCTCATTACTTGCTTGTATTTCATCTACTTAAAGATGTAACTTTTCTTTTATATCGTGAACAATGACATTAATCCCACCTTTTTCAGTATCTATATACTCTCCAAAATCATATTTGTTGTAGGCTTCCAAGCATTTATCGGTTTGTTGAAAACACCAGTTACCTTCTTCCTCTCCACGTAGTCTTAACCTTTCGTAAATTGTTTGTTTACTTGCACTCAAACAAAAATGATAGGTTTGTTCATCAATACTTTTGAATCCATTGTAAATGAAATGAAAGTATTCTAATTTCCGAATAGTCATTGGCACTATTAGATTCATTTTATATTTACTAATTAAACGTTTTGCTACATCGACGGTTAATTCTTTCCATAAATCTAAATCTTGAAAATCCCCTGTACAGGCTTCTACTCTTTTTATATCCTCGGGAACAACATTTCTTAACATATAACCTATTTCTTCAGGGTCATATATCATACTATTTTTAATTTCGTTTTGAAGCATATTTGCAATAGTGGTTTTACCCACACCAAATGCTCCATTTATCATTATAATCATTACACCATCTCCCTCGTATAAAGTATACACTGAAAAGCTCTCCAAACGGCGTTGATGAAGGTTATAAGGTTCATTTCGTATCGCTATAGCTTGCCCCCTGACCTCAGGGTGAGACTATATCCCTAAAATAAGGACATTCAGAAGCCAAAGTATTAGATGACCTCAATTAGAAAAATTAAAGATAAATGTCTCTATTAATTAGTCAGTAGCTCTATATAGAAGGAATAGTTGACGTACTCTCATTAGATGATCAGCGACTGATACGACTAGAGTAATTAAAACCGATAATTCAAATGTGCTATATATACTAATCGTTCGCTATGAAACGATTATAACACAAGACTAAATTACTATATTTAAATAAAGTATTTCTGTGGTATAATTTCCTAAAAAAGGAGAGGTTTTTTATGGAAAATCGAAATTATTTTAAAGTTATAAAATTTCTAGTAAGTTTATCTGTTTGTTTATGCATTATAAATTATCCGATTATTTCCTTTGCTGAAACAATTGATACTAATTTAGCTAGTGAAACAAGCAAAACTAATGACATTGATACTGGTATAGCAAACTTGAACTACAATAACAACGAAGTTTTAGCAGTGAATGGTGATAAGATTGATAGTTTTGTTTCAAAAGAAGGTACAAACTCAAATGATAAATTTATTGTAGTTGAACGTAATAAAAAATCACTTACAACGTCGCCGGTGGATATTTCAATTATTGATTCAATGGCGAATCGTTCCTATCCAGGAGCATTACAACTTGCAAACCAAGCTTTTGCAGACAATCAACCTAGTTTATTAGTGGCCAAAAGAAAACCGCTAAATATTAGCATAGATTTACCTGGCATGAAAAGAGAAAATACTATAACTGTGGATAATCCAACATATGGTAATGTATCTGGGGCAGTAGATGACTTAGTATCTACTTGGAGTGAAAAATATTCAACAACGCATACTTTACCTGCAAGACTACAATATTCAGAATCTATGGTTTATAGCAAATCTCAAATAGCAAGCACTCTGAATGTTAACGCCAAAGTTCTTGACAATTCACTGGGAATTGACTTTAATGCGATTGCAAATGGAGAGAAAAAGGTGATGGTTGCTGCATATAAACAAATATTTTATACCGTAAGTGCGGAATTACCTAACAATCCATCAGACCTTTTTGATGATAGTGTGTCTTTTGAAGAGTTAACACGTAAAGGGGTAAATAATGATGCCCCTCCAGTAATGGTGTCAAATGTAGCCTATGGTAGAACAATTTATGTGAAATTAGAAACAAGCTCAAAGAGCAAGGATGTACAAGCTGCTTTTAAAGCCTTACTGAATGATGTCAATACGAATGTAGAAACTAGTGGTCAGTACAAAGATATTTTTGAAGAAAGTTCCTTTACTGCTGTAGTATTAGGCGGAGATTCACAAGAGCATAACCAGGTTGTCTCAAAAGACTTTAATGATATTAGAAAAATAATTAAAGATAATGCAGAATTTAGTCTTAAAAATCCAGCATACCCAATTTCATATACAAGTGTTTTCTTAAAGGATAATTCAATTGCTGCTGTTCATAACAATACAGATTATATCGAGACGACATCTACAGAATACTCTAGAGGTCGCATCAACCTGGATCATTCTGGTGCATATGTTGCTCAATTTGAAGTAGCATGGGATGAATTTTCATATGATGAAAATGGAAAAGAAGTATTATCCCATAAAACTTGGGATGGAAACTGGAAAGACAAAACAGCTCATTTCTCTACAGTAATACCACTTCCGCCTAATTCAAAAAATATAAGAATTTATGCAAGAGAATGTACAGGTCTTGCATGGGAATGGTGGAGAACAATTATTGATGAATACAATGTTCCATTATCTAATGAAATAAATGTTTCAATTGGAGGAACTACATTATACCCAACCGGTAGTATTAATTAGGTATTAGTCATAATAGGTACTTTTTCAAAGGCTACAGGGAAGGTATAAAATTTGAACAAATCTATTTAAGTGTGTCAGATTAACTTCACTGTATAGGTTGATAATTTGTAATAAAGTTTGATGAAATCACCTCGTTAGTTCTAAGAGGTGATTTTTGTATTGTAAAAATAGATTTGTAGATTGTAATGAAATGTACTTAAACTAACAAAGCAGAATACTTGAAAACGATTATGGGTAAAATCAGGAAGTATGGAATGCCTAATAAAGAATAGGAACTAGTGGTTATAATTAAAAAGGTATTAATTTTAAGGAAGGAAGTATAAAACTATGGATTTCGAAACAGTTATGCAGGAGCTTGAATCCCTCGGAAAGGAACGAACTAAAAAAATATACAAATCTAATGGTGCGCACGAGCCTCTTTTTGGCGTGGCTACAGGTGCTATGAAACCAATCGCAAAGACAATAAAAATAAATCAACATTTAGCTGAAGAGCTTTATGCTACAGGTAACTATGATGCAATGTATTTTGCAGGCATTATTGCAGATCCAAAAGCTATGACTGAGTCGGATTTTGATCGTTGGATCGATGAAGCGTATTTTTATATGTTGTCTGATTATGTAGTGGCAGTAACTTTATCAGAGTCAAATATGGCACAAGACGTTGCTGATAAATGGATCGCAAGCGGGGACGTGCTGAGAATGTCAGCGGGTTGGAGTTGCTATTGCTGGCTTTTAGGGAATCGCAAAGACAATGAATTTTCCGAAAACAAGATTTCAAATATGCTTGATAGTGTGAAAAATTCTATTCATGATTCGCCAGAAAGAACGAAATCTGCTATGAATAATTTTCTATACACAGTGGGGATTTCATATTTGCCACTACATGAAAAGGCTGTCGAGACCGCAAAGGAAGTAGGTATAGTAGAAGTCAAACGGGACAAGAAAAAAACTAGTTTCCTAAATGCTTACGAAAGTATTCAAAAAGAAATGGATAGAGGGAGAATCGGATTCAAACGCAAGTATGTTAGATGTTAAAACCGTTGTTGCATCGGTTTTTATTAAACTTTATGTCAAAGCTACATTTTAATGCTATTCCTCCTCCGTAATGATTACTTTGTAAATTAGAATAATTTATGTGAAAAATGGAAAGAGATATGTGTAAAATGTTGGAGTTGATAGGTATGAAATTTGATAAAGATAAAGAAATTTACTGCTACAGCTGTCGTAAAAAGGCTGTGTTTACATGTAAAGATATGCATGAGAAAAGTGGAGTAGACAGTCATTGTAGTGAGTGTTCTGGAATTTGGTTTGAATGGCAAAATCGAGCCGTGGAGAGAGAAATGGAAAAGTGGATTGAATATAACCAAAGGCTCATAAATTAACTGAATGTCCTTTTGATTGAGCTATTTCATAAATTAAATCCCTTAGTATCAAAATTGGTTGAATTAGGCATTATTGAAAAGGTATCTGGAACATTGGAGCTACAGGAATGATTGAGGAAGCATAACAACTTGTGTGTATGTTTTATATCCACACAAGCCCCTAATTTGATATCTGAAGGTTTTTTTGGATTTTGAAAAGGTGATAATAGCCTCTTCGTTAGTCATTCCCATATTCTTTGTATTAATTGTAGCTTTTCCCCCGAAAATACCAACTTGTAAATGTCTGGTTTTGAAGTGTTTTTCCAAAAATCATAACCGTATTCTTTATTAAAATAATTCATAATAATAGTCATAACATTTCCATGAGTTCCTATAATAATTGTTTTTGTCTCATAATTATTTAGAAGTTCTTTTATTATAGGAATAGCTCGATTTTGGACGTCTCTTACTGATTCCCCGCCCGATAAGTTAAAATCAATATCTTCATAGGATTTTTTTATTGCCTGTTGTATTTCTTCTTCAGGTAATTTATAAACACCTTTTAATTGCCTTTCCCTTAATTCTTCAAATACTTTTACTTCTATATTTTTGGAATCGACAATTCCTTCGATTGTTTGAATTGCTCTTGTATAAGGACTTGAGACTACTAAATCGATCTCTTTCACATTCATTATCGCCGTTACTTTTTTTGCGTCTATTTCCCCTTGGTTGGATAGTTTTCTCGTTCGTTCTTGACCGAAAACAAATGGTGATTCTGCATGTCTTATCATATAGATGATGGTATCCATTATTCGATTCCTCTTTTCTCTTATTCAATAAAACTCGCTATTACCGTAATTAACTAAAAAACCTTTTATAAGGAAAATATAACATGTTAAATTGTGAGTTGGTAGACAAATAGTAAATGTATAACAAATGAGATTGATAGATGTAGTTAAAGGGCATGTGAAGGTTGACGTTGGAGCAGATGAATCATTTACACAGGCAATCTAATTCTTGCTACAGAGCAATGTATTGAGGTATAGGAGCGGTTGAGAAACATAACAAAAGAACTTGGCGTGTGATTTTACGCAAATGCCCTTAGATCGTTAAGTGATGGCTTTTATTTTATTGTTGAGAAGTCGATAATAGTCTCAAAGGTTTATTTCAGTTAAGGATATGAGTAGCAAAGAAACGGGAAGAATGATACTCATTTAAGAAATGAACTGGCAATCTATTTATTAGTTTGTTTGATTGGATTTAGAAAGGAAAATACTAGCCCTTTCAGCATAAAGTCTAGTATAGTTATATGGGCATTATAAAAATTATTTGTATTTCAAATAAATATAGTTACTTAATGCAATAAGAGAATCTTAATATACGTATAAAAAGTGGTGAATTTTATTTTGAATGAGAAGTATTTTAAAATAAGCGGATTACTTGTTTATGGCATAATTTTAAGTGGGATAATCGGTTTTATTTCTTCTGTTTTTTTAATTTTAGTTAATGGCTTGGCGGATTTTTTGTGGAATGACGTATCCAATGATTTAAAAATACCCGCTATTTATACATTAATTTTATGTGTTTTTGGTGGTATTTTAGTGGGTGTTAGCAAGTACAAGTGGGGCGGTCTACCTAAAACAGCTAATGAAGCTATTGCTGAATTAAAAACAACTCAAAGAATGGACTATTCCAATGTAGGTCTTAATTTCTTAATTGCTTTCTTAATTTTAATTTTTGGTGCAAGTGTTGGTCCAGCAGCAGCCATATTAAGTTCTGTTATTGCATTATCGGTATGGCAGGGAGATAAAATGCGTTACTTTTATTTTTCTTACAACGAATGGAAACAGGATTCTTGGTTAATTAAACTAAAAAAATTAGCTTTACCTCATAACTACCTTATTCCATACGATCCTGAGCGGGCTCCTAAAGAGAAAAAACTGCTTTTATTGAAGAAATTCTTATATATATTATTTATCGTTAATGGAATAGTGACCTTTATGTTCTTTATTAAAATATCAGATCAACCTCCTTTTGTGACAAAGTTAGGGGAAACTAATTGGGGATTGGATGAATTGTTTTTATTTATTCCATTTGTGTTGTTTGGTATTTTGTTTAGTAAACTTTATGAACTAATGGAAAGAGCAATGAAAAAATTCTTTTCTAAAATTAACAATAAAATTATTTTAAGTGCTGTTATCGGTGGTATTGGTATTGGTTTGATGTCTGTAATCGCTCCTAAGTTACTGTTTTCTGGCCAACTTTCTATGCAAGCTTTACCTAGTTTAGTACCGACACTTTCGATGGCTACTTTAATTTTAGCTTCTGTTTTAAAACTGATTTTTATGGAGTTTTGTTTTAAGTCAGGTTGGGTTGGTGGAAATGTTTTACCGGTTATATTCGCTTCTATTTTACAGGGCTACGCGATCGCAACTTTTTTTCCACAACTAGATATGCTCTTTATCGTAGCTGTTATAGGTGGAAGTGCTTCAATCGCTATTTTAAAGACACCTTTACTAGTAGGAATTGCTCTAATGCTATTTTTCCCAATAGAGTTAGCCCCGGTTATTTTAATCATTGTGTTTTTATTTATTTGGTTAAGTAAAATGGGTAAAAAAAATCCGCAAAAAATAACTGCTTGATTTTAGTTGGAAACGCTGGTTGAAACCAACTGAAAAGTGCTTCCAATCCTTTAGTATAAAAGGGGTGAGGACTTTACCTTTTTTGAGAATACGTTTGACAAGGATAGAAAATGAAAAGACAAACGGCTCATCGTACGTCCCCCCAGCTGGAACGGAAATCAACTACACGTTATGGTGATAAGCCATTATTCTGTGACAATAAAGGTATTTAATTAAAAAAAATATTGTTTTTTTAGAGCCCAATGTTCAAATTAATGTTACAGTTAGAAAGAAAATTTTATTAATGAGTAGGAGAACAAACATGATTGAAGTAAAATCATCTCCATTAAGTAATGGAGAATTCAATAGAGGGGTATTTGCTACATGTGATATCCAAAAAGGAGAGCTTTTACATGAGGCACCTGTAATTTCTTATCCAAATGAGGAGCATCAATACATTGAGCAAACTTTGCTCGCTGATTACGCTTTTGAGTATGGGATAGGTCGTTCTGCTATCCTTCTTGGTTATGGAATGTTGTTTAATCATTCATATGAACCAAATGCAACATATGAGATTAATTTTAAAAATCACACATTTGACTTCTTTGCTTATAAAGATATAAAAGCTGGAGAAGAAATTCTAATCAATTATAATGGCGACGTTGATAACAAAGATCAACTATGGTTTAATGAGGAATAAATGCTATAGTGATGAGTCGACTATTCAATAAATAATTATCTTTATATTGAATCCAGTAAGCATTGTTGCAAAGCTTTCATATTATTAAAATTGCAAAACGCGAGAAAAAACGCTTTAAATCCTTTAGTAGGGTTTAAAGCGTTTTTTAGCATAGTACGTACAACTTAGACTATTCTAATGGCGACGCAGCTTGAAGTCGTTGAAGGGTTGCGTTTAATACGTACGGCAACTTCATGAATAGAGTAATCTAAGCTTCTATTTTTGAACGATCAGATATGGTGAAATTTATCATTACTTTGCAAAACGACGAAAATTTAAATCAAAATTTTGATTTCTATTCCAGGCTTAAGAGTATAACCAAAAATTTAAAAAAACTTCACCTGTGAAACCTTCTAATTTAACTCCTGAGCTCGTTTTCCCATAAATGCTTCGGCGAGCGGATAAAATGAAGTTAGGTCATCAGAATATAGTTCAATACCTTGAAGGAGTTCTTGAGTAGCTAGATTAATTTCTCTATCAGCTGACATTACTTGCTCTTTTGTAGGAAGCGGTAAATATTTCTGTTTTGATTCAGTAGAAGCGATGAAACTTTTGCATATTCCGTGTGCTAATAATTCTCTTAAACGATTTGCATCAAGATGCTCATAATGCTCCGCGGATAACATCACCTGATGCAAATGATGAATAGTATGTTGATAATCCTTAATGTCTATAAGAATATTGGCAATAGACAGGTGTGACTCAAATTGATTTGGATCGATAGCAATAGATTTTTCGAAGGCCGCCATTGCAAGTTCAGGTCTCGCACCAGTAATGTATAAATTGCCCAGTTTATTCCATAATAACGCGTTGCTTGGTGAAGAAGAAATTAAATGTAAGAGGTGTTCTTCTCCATCTGTAGCATATTTTGGTGAAGTTCCATCAAAAAGTTGCATTTCACCAAATTGAACAAGAGTATTTTCGTTATCGGGTGCCAATAGAGCTGCAATGCTAAACATATATAGCTCTGATGACTCTTCCCACTGTCCAGCAGTATTGCAATGCTTACAACGGAAATACCCAGTGTACTGTTGTTCTGGTTTCTGTACATTTTGGTTATTTGTAGGAACATTAATGAGCATGGTTCCAATATTATATTTGCCTGATTGGTTACAGCTTTTACAAGTCATCATGATTTCATTTTTTTCATGCTGAGTCATTACTTTTTTTAAATTATCGACGATTGACTTTACATATGTCCCGCCTAAATTCTTGAACGTAGGGGATGATGGGATTTCAGTGATTTCTTGATTTGTTAATGCTTGAATTAACATTGGGTTAATTTGTTTTCCAGCCATGTAATTACTCCTTCTATTAAAAGTCTATAACCTTTTTATTATAACTCAACTTTCGTAGTAAAAAAATCCTTATTAACACTTCATATTATTAGCTATTTTGATATTCAAAAATCTATTTGACTTTTTGACATAACAATAAAACTTTCATGAGTTTTCGGACTCCTAACCCAATGATGAAAAGTTTTTTACATAAGTACTCGCTCTTTAAATAGTTTCTTCCAATAAATGATCATAAGTGTTCATCGTAGTCATACTATAAGAACGTATTTGATCGATTATAAAGGGGATACAAACTATTATTCATTATGTGAGCATCTTACATATTGAATAGGTATAAAGCTTATTATTTTATCAACCCAAAACAAAATATTTAAGAAACGAAAGCTTATAAAAAGAGTTATAATATAATAGGAAGAAACTCAATATAAAGAGAGATGGATTTTACAATGAACGAACAATTAGAAGATTGGATTACGCGTTTTCAAAAGGACAAAGATATAGAAGCCCTCGCAAACTTAAAGGACTATTGCTACTATATGATTGAACCTTTAATTGAGGAATTTACAGAGAAATACGGTGAAGATGCTGGAGAATTATTGCGTTTAAAATGGGATAAGCGTTTTTATTTTATTTTTACAAAGTATCAATTAAATGTTGGGCTACCTTTAGATTCTTTCGTTAAAAATATGTATCGTTTTTATTTTATGCAGGTTTTAAAAAAGGCTGGTTATTGAACTAAATAGTAGGGGAGTGTTTCGTCAGAACCTTACTACACTAAAATAACCCTTGTCTCGTGTAAGAACGAGGCAAGGGTTTTTATTGTTTTATTAAAAAATAATATCTTCTGCAAGGTGTGTAAATACTTCTCCGATAATAGAGTCTTCGTCGTATACGGAAGAACCTGTATTTTCCTCAGGTTGCGCAAATGGAACTTGAGCAATGATACTTGTTTGAAGCTCATCTGCCAATTTTTCGGCGCCACCTTGACCGAATAGATAGTTCTTTTCACCATTCGCATTTTCAAAGTAAGCCATGTTTTCAACAACACCAAGAATCGAGTGTTTCGTATGTTGAGCCATTAGACCTGCACGAGAAGCAACATGGGAAGCTGCAAGGTGCGGTGTTGTGACAATAATTTCTTGTGCTTGTGGAATCATTGCCGCCATATCAATGGCTACATCTCCTGTACCAGGTGGTAAATCTATAAGGAGATAATCTAGTTCATCCCAATGTGTATTGACAAGGAAGTTGCGAATCCATTTGTTCAGCATTGGACCACGCCACATAACAGGCTGGTTTTCGTTTGTGAAAAAGCCCATCGACATGATTTTTACACCATGACTAACAACAGGAATAGCTGTTTGGTCAAGCATCGTTGGTTTTTGATGAATCTTCATCATGGCAGGAATACTAAATCCATATATGTCGGCGTCTAAAATACCTACACGTTTGCCAAGACGGGCAAGGGATACTGCTAAGTTAATCGTCACAGTAGACTTACCGACGCCCCCTTTACCACTAGTAACTGCAATAAATTTGACACCAGAATCGGGTAGAAGCATTTTAGGCATACCTTTATCCGTAGCATTTTGTGATTTTAAAGAAGCTGTTAAACTACGACGTTCGTCATCTGTCATAGCACCAAATGTGATGGAGACTTTTGATGCACCGATCGCTTTTAACGCTTCTTCAACATCTTGTTGAATTTTAGCTTTTAAAGGACAACCTTGAATAGTCAAGACAATATCAAGTGAGATATCCGTACCGTTAACTTGAATATTACGTACCATATTCAAGTCAACGATGCTTTTATGAAGCTCTGGGTCATCAATTTTCTGCAAAGTTTTTAAAATGTGCTCGTTCGTTAGCATAAAGAAACCATCCTCCTATTTTAGGCCTTTGCCAAGCCCTTTTAAGAAGTGAACGCCAAAATTTACAGCACGATTAACATCAGGATCGTTTAACATTTTTAACAACTTGAAGGCACTAACTTTTTCATCAGATTCAACGGCTTTGTTCGCTTCATCTAAGCCAACATTTAAGCTTTCAATAAGCTTTGTTGTTGTTTCTGGATTCAGTTCGGTTAATGCGCCCGCAACACCCATTAAGTTGTTGATGATATTTGTAACAGGCTTGCGAGTTAATTGACCAAGTGCAATATGGGCAACATCTTCTTTTGCTTCAAGTAGTTTCGTAGCTGCTTCTAGTGCTCCAATATCATTTAATTCTGCCATGATCGTAAAGACCTGGTTAACCATTTCTTCATTCTCAGAAAGAAGTTCCTTTAAATTCTCTAACTTTTCTTCCTTTAGTTGTTCTTCTGTTTTTTGCGCTTTTTGAATTGTCGTAATTGGTGCAGCCATGAAATCACTCCCTTTCGTTAGTTGTTAAGTGAACGTAGCCAGGACGATTCCATTTACGTTGTACCTCAACACCATTTTGTGGATGACGTTTTTTATAACGCGGGTTTGTTCTAGGAAGTGGCGATTTTCCTTTTTGTTTCAATACTTCAACGCGTACTTTTGTTTGTTTATACGCCGGTGTCGATGTATTGATGTCTCCAGCTTGACCCGTTAAGAAATTAATCGCTGAATCTTTGCTAACAGAGTTCATTGGTAAGAATAGTTCATTTCCTTGTACGCGATCTGTCACTAGGGCATTTAATTTTAATGCACCCTGAGGAGACACTAAACGAAGAAGAGCTCCATCTTCAATGCCGCGTTCTTTTGCAAGTTCAGGTGATACTTCAACAAAAATTTCAGGTACTTTCGATTGAATACCTTTTGATTTATTTGTCATATTACCTTCATGGAAGTGTTCAAGCATACGACCGTTGTTAATATGGCAATCATATTGCGCTTCATATTCAACCGGTCTGATCCAATCATTTAAAGCAAAACGAGCTTTTTTGTCAGGGAAGTTAAAGCCATCCTCATATAGTAAAGGTGTGTCTTTACCATCATGGCTACCCCAACAGAAGCTACCCCAATTTTCTAATACATCATAGTTCGCTTGCGAGAAGAATGGAGCAAGACTAGCCATTTCAGCAAAGATTTCACTTGGGTGACTGTAATTCCAGTCAGCACCTAGGCGACGTGCTACTAATTGAAGGATTTCCCAATCGGCTTTTGATTCACCAAGTGTTGGTAATACTTGATATAGTCGTTGTACACGACGCTCTGTATTCGTGAAAGTACCTTCTTTTTCAAGAGAAGGTGCTGCTGGTAAAATAACATCCGCATATTGTGCTGTACGTGAAAGGAAGCAATCTTGTACAACAAAGAAGTCTAATTGTGAAAGTACTTTATCTACATGGTTAGCATCGCAATCTACAAGTGCCATATCTTCGCCAACTAAATACATTGCTTTCATTTTACCTTCCATGATAGCATCTAACATTGCCATATTCGTACGACCTGGTTCAGGTTTAATTTTCACACCATATGCTTCTTCAAATTTCTTACGTGCTTCGTCGTCTATTACTTTTTGATTACCTGGTAATAGATTTGGTAGTGTCCCCATATCACAAGCACCTTGAACATTGTTGTGACCACGAAGAGGGTAGGCACCTGCACCTGGACGACGATAGTTACCAGTAGCTAGAAGTAGGTTAGAAATTGCAGCTGATGTATAGGAGCCACCTGTATTTTGTGTAACACCCATACCCCAAAGTACACATGTACCGTCAGCATCACGAATCATTTCAGCAACATTTATCAACGTTTCTTTTGAAATGCCCGTTTCTTTTTCTGCATATTCTAGTGTGTATGTTTCAAGTACATCTTTAAAATCATCAAAGAAGTGCACGTTCTCTTTAATGAAGGCTTCATCATGCCAACCTTGATCGATCATATATTTTGTAACGGCCATTAACCATACTTGGTCTGTTCCTTGTTTTGGGCGCATGAAAATATCAGAACGCTCAGCCATTTCATGTTTACGAACGTCGGCAACAATTAATTTTTGACCGTGTAACTTATGGGCACGTTTTACACGAGTAGCTAAAACAGGGTGACCTTCTGCAGGGTTTGCCCCAACAATAATAACAAGGCCAGCTTTTGCGATATCTTTGATCGTTCCAGCGTCGCCACCTATACCAACTGTGCGTAGTAGGCCATCTGTAGCTGGAGATTGACAATAGCGTGAGCAGTTATCAACGTCGTTTGTTTCGAATAATTGACGTGCCATTTTTTGAATTAAGTAGTTTTCTTCGTTTGTAATTTTTGAAGAAGAAATAAAGCCGACAGAACCAGAACCGTGTTCTTTTTGAATGCCACCTAGTTTAGTAACAATTAAGTCAAGAGCTTCATCCCATGAAGATTCAACAAATGCATCATTTTTACGAATTAATGGTTTTGTAATTCGTTCTTCAGAGTTGATGAAGTCCCAACCGAATTTTCCTTTTACACAAGTAGAAATAGCATTTACAGGACCTTCAGAAGGTTGCACTTTTAAAATTTTGCGGTCTTTTGTCCACACTTCGAACGAACAACCTACTCCACAGAAAGTACAAACTGTTTTTGTTTTCTTCGTACGTTTACTACGCATAGCAGCTTCGACTTCAGAAACAGCAAAGATACCGCTATAGCCAGGCTCGACTTCTTTAATTAAACTAATCATCGGATCTAATGTTTCTTGCTTAAGCCCAGTCATAAAACCAGCTTCACCAAGCATTGATTTTTCCATTAAGGCATTACATGGACAAACGGTAACACATTGCCCACAGCCTACACATGAAGAATCATTAATGGCAACGCCTTCATCCCAAATTACTTTTGGTCTTTCAGCTTCCCAATCAAGAGATAATGTTTCGTTAACTTGTAAGTTTTGACAAACCTCTACACATTGTCCACATGCGATACATTGGTTTGGATCATATCGATAAAACGGATGCGACATGTCTACTTCGTGTGGTTCAACTTTTGGTTGATAAGGATATTTTTGATGTTCAATTTCCATTAATTCTGCTGTGTTGTGTAATGTACAATTTCCGTTGTTATTATCACAAACTGTGCAGTACAGTAAATGATTTTCTAGTAAACGATCCATCGCTTCTGTTTGTGCAGCTTTCGCTTTATCAGAAGTCAGTTGGATATCCATGCCGTTTACTGCTTTTGTTGAACAAGAGCGAACTAATTGTCCATTCACTTCGACGATACATGTATCACAAGTTTCGATAGGATCAACAGACGGTACATGACAAATTTGTGGATGGGCGATGCCATTTTGATTAATGGTATCAAGTATTGTAGCTCCCTCTGCTACATCATACGGTACGCCATTAATGTTAATTTTAGTCAAGGTGATTTCCTCCTTTTGTTCTTAGATGACTTATATGACAACAGGTTAATACTTAGGATAAAACAGGAATAGAATTTTGAGTTGATGATTTTAGTTAAAGATGTCTTGTTATACTTCTATTTCCCGATTTATCAAATTTCTACACCATAGTAGATGAAGAATCCTTTATTACGAGGTGTCAGTGTTGTTATTGCTCAAAAAATAAAAAAAACCACCATGAAACGGCACGTATATTACATGCTGATTTGTCATGGTGGATAAAATTCTTAACAGGCCTTGCTAAAAACTCAATCTACTTTTATTTTTTATTCAATATAACAATAGAATTCAAATATTAAAACCCACTATGCGAATAGTTCAACTTCATTTGAAAAAACCATGACATAAGAATCGAAATACTTTAATTCCATTTGCGTTATCATTTATTATAGCCCTTTCAGTAAAAATGGACAATAAGTATAATAAATTTTATCAATTGTGAATACTTATCAGCAGGTATTTTCTCTTTAATTTTTTGTCAAGTTGCTATATTATTAACAAACTGTAAGGGTGACCCCTATGACATAAGATATAAAAGTTTAATTACGTTGGGAGAAATATTAAAATGTCAAAAAAAGTGCATGAATTCAACGACATTATTCGAAAACTACGCAAAGATATATTTGGGAAAGGACCAGAGCGTATTCATACTGTTTTCGTCGAGAACATGGCTGTGTCAACTTTATATGGTAATATCACACCGACAGAAAAATTTATTGCGAGTACACCTGAAGGTTTAACAATGGTTCATGCTGCACGTACAAAGATGATTCAAGATTTGTATACTAAATCACCTCCGGAAGGCATGGAAGAATTGATGGGCAGTAAGTTACTCCATTTATTTTCAGATATCAAAATTGAAGAAGATTTTGCTATTTCTGTATTTGTTTTTGAAGATACTATTAGTGAATAAAGGGGATGCCAGATGGAAAAAGCAGTAGCAAGAGAAATAATACGCGTTGAAGGTAATCAAATCAAAGAAATGGAAGATATCGTTGTCACAGAATACGCTGTTACAGTGAAGATTAATCAGCAAGAATTTGTGACGATGGTTTGCACACCTGAGTATGTAGAAGAGATGGTTATTGGCTATTTGGCTTCTGAGCGAATTATACGTAATTACGAAGATATTGAAGAAATTTGGCACCAAGAAAAAGAAGGTTTTGTACACGTTAAAACAAAGCATGTGAATCCTTACTTTCAACAAATTCAAAATAAACGATACATTACATCTTGTTGTGGCATGAGTCGCCAAGGCTTTGTTTTTGCTAATGATGCATTAGTATCTAAAAAAATGGAAGGTATTCATGTGCGTATTACTCCAGATGATTGTTTTCGTTTAATGCGTGATATGCAAGATTCGGCTGACGTATTCAAACAAACGGGTGGTGTTCATAATGCTGCGCTTTGTGATGTGAATGGTATTGTATTAAGTCGAATGGATATTGGACGCCATAATGCTCTAGATAAAATTTATGGCTATTGCTTACGAAACAACATTAGCATGCAAGATAAAATTATCGTATTTAGCGGACGGATTTCATCGGAAATTTTACTGAAAGTGTCGAAAATTGGCTGTGAAATTGTACTGTCTAAATCAGCTCCAACAGAATTAGCATTGCAATTGGCAGAGCAACTCGGTATTACGACGGTAGGTTTTATTCGTCAAAATTCACTTAACATCTATACACACAAAGAGCGAATTCAATTACCTACAAATGAATCACTTTAACTTATTTCGGTGAGGGTCCAAACATCGGATGAAATAAATTAAAGCTTCCGGCAGATATCACGGATTGTTTTCTGTAGCGAAAGCAACAAATGTTTATTATCTGTGCGAAAGCGCAGCGACAGCAACAATTACGCTAAGGCGAAATTGATCAAAATGAAAGGAGGAGAGTACAATTACTAATCTACAAGACCAACTACACAGACCATTAAGAGATTTAAGGATATCAGTGACAGACCGTTGTAATTTTCGTTGTCAATATTGCATGCCTGCAGAAGTATTTGGTCCAGATTATGCTTTTTTACCGTCCGATAAAGTATTGAGTTTTGAAGAAATCGAACGATTAGTAAAGATTTTCGTTTCATTAGGTGTGAAAAAAGTACGCATTACGGGTGGTGAGCCTTTACTACGTCGTGATTTACCACTATTAATTGAACGTATTCACCGCATAGTTGGAGTAGAGGAAATTGCCTTAACAACTAATGGCACTTTATTGAAAAAATATGCAACTGATTTAGCAAAAGCAGGATTATCACGAGTATCTATTAGCCTTGATTCATTAAATGAGGAACGTTTTTTTGAGATGAATGGCCATCGAGGAAAAGTGACAACGGTACTAGAAGGTATCGAAAAAGCTGCAGAAGCGGGCTTACAAGTAAAGATCAATATGGTAGTTCAAAAAGGAAAAAATGAACAAGATATCGTTTCGATGGCACAATTTTTTAAAGAGAAACAGCATATTCTTCGTTATATTGAATATATGGATGTCGGTAATTCGAATGGTTGGCGGCTAGATGACGTTGTGTCGAAGAAAGAAATCGTTGACCAAGTTCATCAATTTTCTCCTTTGCGTCCTGTTGACCCAAATTATAAAGGGGAAGTAGCGACACGTTATCAATATCAAAATGCTCAGGGCGAAATTGGTGTGATATCATCTGTAACCGATTCTTTTTGCTCAACCTGTTCGCGTGCTCGTATTTCTGCAGAAGGAAAACTATATACTTGTTTATTCGCAACAGAGGGTACGAACCTACGAGAATTATTAAGGTCAGGAGAAGATGATGAAGCCATCACCCAATGCATTTCAACTATTTGGGAAAATAGAAAAGATCGCTATTCGGATGAACGAAATGAACAGACAATGAAAAAAAGAAAAAACTCAAAAATTGAAATGTCACACATCGGTGGTTAGACGCAATAGAGAGGAATTACTTTGGGTTGACTATGTAAAAAAACAGAAAAAAATCGGCATAAAAATGCCGGATTTTTTCTGTTTATTTATGCACAAAGGTGCCACTTTTTCCGCCTGTTTTTTCAACAAGGTATGTTTCTTTAATGACCATAGATTTGTCAACGGCTTTACACATATCATAAAAAGTCAGTGCGGCAATGGATACAGCAGTTAGTGCTTCCATTTCGACACCTGTTTTACCACTACATTTCACAGTAGCTTGAATGTGTAGCTCGTAACCAACCTTTGCTTTTATATAGTCAAATTGAAGATCTGTCCCTTGTAACATAATCGGATGGCACATTGGGATAATATCGGCAGTTTTTTTAGCACCTATAATCCCAGCAATTTGTGCTACATGTGTAGGGTCGCCTTTTTTAATGCCTCCTTGTTGGATAGCTTGATAGACTTCATCGGATAAAGTGATCGTACTACGAGCGATGGCTGTGCGATTTGTGCTTGTTTTTTCTGAAATGTCGACCATTTTAGGACGACCTTCTTCGTTCCAGTGTGTAAAATTACTCATTATTAGATTTCCTTTCAAATGTTTGTAGCCAATCTTGTTGCGAGTTGATATTGATAAATGTTGAGCTTTCGTCATCAAATGGAACATAACATACTTGAAGCTGCTCTAACAAGGCTTTCATACTTCTCTTGTTTTGTTGGACTAATTGATTTGCTTTTGGTAAAGCACGACGTCGATATAAAGCAGCAAGAGGTTGTAATCTCGATCCTTGTTTAGGAACGATGGCATCATAACGATCATCGATAAATGTGAGCATCGTTTGGACGAATTCTGCATTGATAAAAGGCATATCACTAGCTATTACAAAAAACCACTCAACATCTGGGAAATTAGTCATAATATTATGCAAGGCAAACAGAGGTCCTTGATGAGGCTGTTTTTCGATGATCCATTGGACATTTTCTTCTACAAACTTCGATTGCAAGCTAGCATTAGTAGCAATAATCAAAGGCTGTAGTTGATTTTTTTGTAAGGCTATGAGACTGTGCTTATACAAAGGTAGACCAGCAAACAATTCAAACATTTTCGGTTGACCATACCGGGAAGATTGACCACCTGCTAAGACAACACCAGCCATTTTCATACGCGATTCAACTCGCCGACGAAATGTTGAACAGTAGGAAGAATCAGTTTTGTCATGGCAAGTGTCACGGCATTTGTGGAGCCTGGCAACACATAGATAGCCGTTTTATTGCGACTACCTGCAGTAGCACGACTAAACATGGCTTTTGGTCCAATCTCTTCATAGCTTAGTGTTCGAAACAATTCACCAAATCCCATCATTTCTTTTTCAAAAAGAGGAAGAATCGTGTCATAAGTTTGGTCTCTTGGTGTAAATCCTGTTCCACCTGTTACGATAATCGTATTGATAGTGTGATCAACGCACCATTTTTTCACATGTTTTGAGATTTCAAGTGGTTCATCCTTTGTCATTTGGTAGTCTACTAAATCGAATGAAGCCTCTTGAAGTAACGATTGAATACGCTGACCACCGTGATCATCCGCCTTTGTGCGTGTATCACTCACAGTTAAAATGGCAGCTCGTATTGGAAGTTGACTATGTGTGGGGTGCAAGATAAAGGACCTCCTTTTATAGAGTTGATTTTGTTTTTGCTGAAAAACATTGCTTTTATTATAAAGCTATAAATGAAAAGGTCAAACTAAAATTCTTAGAAAGAAAGGCAAAAACGTTTATGCATAATAGATATTCTAGACAACAATTATTTAGCCCAATCGGAGAAAAAGGGCAGCAACTACTTAAACAAAAACATGTCCTGATGATAGGAGTTGGTGCTTTAGGTAGTGCTAGCGCAGAGGCTCTTGTGAGGGCAGGCGTCGGGAAGTTGACGATTATTGATCGTGATTATGTGGAGTGGAGTAATTTACAAAGACAGCAACTATATACCGAGCAAGATGCACAAGAAAAAGTCCCTAAAGTAATCGCTGCCAAAAAACGACTAAAAAGTATTAACTCAGAGGTGGAAATCAACGAATATATACTCGATGCAAGTACAGAGCAAATAATATCACTGCTTGTAGATGTAGATGTTATGGTGGATGCAACGGATAACTTTGATATTCGCTTTATGATGAACGACCTTGCACAAAAATATCAAATTCCATGGGTTTATGGTTCTTGTGTTGGTAGTTACGGTGCTACGTATACGATTGTGCCAGGTAAAACACCTTGTTTACATTGTTTGCTAGCTGCAATGCCCAACACAGGGATGACATGCGATACAGTTGGTATTATCAGTCCAACAGTTCAAATCGTAGCAGCGTATCAAGTAGCGGAGGTTTTCAAACTTTTAGTAGGCGATGAAGAATCCTTACGAAAAAGTTATTTAACTTTTGATGTTTGGCAAAATCAACACTATGAAATAAACGTGGACAAAATACGTAAAAGTGATTGTCCATCTTGTGGAAAAAACCCGACATATCCGTATTTGTCCTATGAAAATCAAACAAAATTAGATATTTTATGTGGTCGCGATGCCATTCAAATCCGTCCACCAAAACCGATTCACTATAATTTTGATCAGCTTGCTGTCCAACTTCGTCCTTATGGAGATATTCAAAAAAATCACTACTTACTATCTTGCCAAGCGGAAGATTATCGACTGGTGATTTTCCAGGATGGTCGTGTTGTTATTCATGGTATACAAGATTTACAAAAAGCTAAAACCATTTATTATCGTTTACTCGGATAAAGGAGTGTTCCAAATGTTAGAAAAAAGAAAACCAATTGCTGTGGGTGAAGCTGTTCAACGTGTAATGGAGTTTGCATTCCAAGAAAAAATAGAGATTGTTTCACTATTGCAAGCACATGGACGATTTTTAGCAGAGGATATTGCTGCTGACCAAGATGTACCAGCATTTGATCGTTCACCTTATGATGGTTATGCTATTCGCTCGGTTGATAGTCAAGAAGCAAATTCTGAAAATCCAGTAACCTTTAAAGTAGTCGGAGAAATTGGCGCGGGCTATGTATTTGAGGACATAGTAGGTCATCAAGAAGCGGTGCGCATTATGACAGGAGCTCCTATCCCAAAAGGATGCGATGCAGTCGTTATGCTAGAATTAGCGCATACATTTGAAGAAGATAATCAAATGTATATGTCGATTAAACGCTCTTATGCAACAGGAACAAATATTTCATACCAAGGAGAGGACGTTCAAAAAGGTGCCATCCTTATTGAAAAAGGACAAGCTATCAATCCGGGTGTTGTCGCATTACTTGCTACTTTTGGTTATGATCAAGTACCTGTTTTTCGAAAACCAATCGTAGGCGTTATTGCAACAGGAAGTGAATTATTAGAACCAAGTGAATCTTTACAGCCAGGGAAAATTCGTAATAGTAATGCATACATGATCATGGCACAGATTGAACGTGCTGGGGCAACCTTCAAATATTTTGGTAAACTTAGCGATGATCTAAATTTGTGTATTGATGTAGTTGAGAAAGCTCTACAGGAAGTAGACATATTGATTACAACAGGAGGGGTATCAGTAGGTGATTATGATTACTTACCTGCCATTTATGAAGCCATTGATGCCAAAGTACTTTTTAATAAAGTAGCGATGCGACCAGGTAGTGTAACAACTGTTGCTGCTCGAAACGGTCAGTTATTATTTGGCCTTTCAGGTAATCCATCAGCTTGCTATGTTGGCTTTGAACTATTTACACGACCTATTATTCGAACAGCATTTGGTAATAAACAACCACATCTACGTAGAGAGCAAGCTGTTTTAGGTGCGGACTTTAAAAAACCGAATCCGTTTACCCGTTTTGTACGAGCTAGTGCTTCTTACGAAAACGGTCAATTAGTTGCTGTTCCTTCTGGTTTTGATAAATCTAGTGCAGTTTCTTCTTTAGCAGAAGCCAATGCCTTTATTGTATTACCGGGCGGGTCACGCGGCTACGAAAAAGGCATGCAAGTAGCTGTCTTATTGTTAGAAGATTTGCAGGGAAGTGAGTGGCCATGGGGCAACATCGAAAAATCTTACAAATCGTAGGCTATCAAAATAGTGGGAAGACGACATTAATGGAACAACTCATTACACAAGCCACCACTGAAGGTTTTCGTGTAGGGACGATCAAGCACCATGGACATGGTGGTATTCCTATGATAGAAAGTTCGAAAGACAGTGTTCGTCATGAGAAGGCTGGCGCAAGTGTGACAGCAGTTGAAGGAGAAGGTACTTTGCGCATGAGTATTCACCAAAGTAACTGGCAACTTGCTGATATACTAGCTATTTATGAATCAATTAAAATGGATATCATTTTAATCGAGGGATATAAAAACGAACACTATTCGAAGGTTGTTCTTTTACGACAAGCAGAAGATCAATCTTTGCTACAAAAAGTAACCAATATCGTCTGTGTTCTTTATTGGCCAACCTACCCACTAGATAAACCATTAGACTATCCAACTTTTTCAATTCATGAAAAAGCACAATACATGAAATTTTTAACTTCTTTCATCAGAAGTCTCCCACCTTTATAGTGATGAGATAAATGTGGATTTAAGTTATTTTTCAACGGGGATCCATACACCTGCTGAAAGAAGTTAAAGCCTCCGGCGGATGTCACAGAATCGGAAAGGAGTTCTTTGTTCAAGCACAAAGCCGATTCCGGACGCAATTATGCCGAGGCATAATTGAATACATGAAATGAGGAGAAAATCATGACTACGTCGTTGTTTGAAATCATCGATAAACCAATTGATGTTGAGGAAGTTAGACAAAAAGTAACAGATCGAAACGCTGGAGCGATCACTGTTTTCATCGGAACAGTACGTGAAATGACGAAAGGAAAGAAAACATTACATTTGGAATATCAAGCCTATCCACCTATGGCCATTAAAATGTTTGAACAAATTTCCAAAGAAATACAAGAGCAATGGCCAGAAGCGCAAGTAGCCATTACACATCGTGTGGGTCATTTAGAAATTTCGGATATTGCCGTAGTCATTGCGGTTTCATCACCACATCGTAAAATGGCCTATGCAGCAAATGAATTTGCTATTGACCGTATTAAACAAATTGTGCCTATTTGGAAAAAAGAGCATTGGGAAGATGGCACCGAATGGATTGGTGATCAATTAGAAAATGTCCCTTATCCAAAAGGAAATCCATCAATCAATGAGGAGGAATTGTGTGATTAACATTTTATTGTTTGCTCACTTACAAGAAATCATCGGTGAGTCAAAATTATGTGTAGAGCTGGAAGACTGTACAGTTGGACAAATTAAAGAATGGATGGAAACTCAATATCCACAAGTTTCTTTACAACATGTTATGACAGCGGTCAATGAGGAATTTGCAACAGATTCAACGATTATAAAAAAAGGGGACACAATCGCCTTTATTCCACCAATTAGTGGAGGGTAAAAAGAAAAGTGTCGTTGGTATAGTTTTGTAAAAAAGATTAAATAAAGCTTAATGAAAATTATCTTTCTTCTATTTCTTAGGGGTAAAATAATTTTTTTGTCGGATATTCATGTTTATCTGACGATGGAGATTGTGAATTTTTGTAACGAAGCAGAATATGATGAAAGGATAGTAAAATAGTGATAAATGATCAAGGTGGGATTTTATGGCTGAAAAGATTTTATTTTTTATTTTAATGATTCCCATATATGGTTTGGTAATTTGGTCTTATTATGATCCTGAAGAAAGCTTATTGTTTGGGAAAAGATGGATGTATAAAGAGGAACCAGAGTTATCGAATGAAGTAATCCGTTATACTAAATTCGCATCAATGGTACTTATGATTGGATTACCCATCATTGTCATTAGTTTCCTCTTTGATATTTACTTTCTTAGATTTGCGCTAGTGCTAATCCCTTTAGTAGTGATATTAGGGGCGCTAAAAATATTCACAGATAAATATAATTCCTAAACTCACATTAAATAAGAGCATGTTTTGATCAATCTTTTTTCAAAACATGCTCTTAGATTTGTTCCCATATTAAGGGTAATATACAGTTGGTAGAGTTTAGTTCGTATATATTTTATGCTTTCAATAGATGAACGCTCAGAAGCATAAGGAATGAAATAACTATCATACAGATCACCCAAGACCAAGCGAGTGACATGTTCCCCGATTCAATCGCCATATAAATAGCTAGTGGCGTAGTTTGCGTTTTGCCTGGAAGGTTTCCTGCAAACATTAAAGTTGCACCGAATTCACCTAAAGCACGTGTGAAACTTAAAATCCCACCTGACACAATTGCTTTTAATGTAAGAGGGATTGAAACGAAGAAAAATACTTGCCATTCGTTAGCACCATCAACACGTGCAGCATTTTCGATGTCCGCATCAACTGCTTCAAAGCCAGTTTTTGCTGATTGATACATTAAAGGAAATGCCACAACAGTAGAGGCGATAACTGCCGCCCACCATGTGAACATAACGGGTTGGTTAAAAAGCCATGTAATCAAGCTACCAAACACGCTGTTTTTGCCAAAAATAATAATTAGAAGGAAACCTACTACAGTAGGAGGTAATACCAATGGTAAAAGTAGTACCGTTTCAAGAAATAATTTTCCTTTGAAATTGCGTTTCGCCATCCATTTACCAAGTAGAATACCTGCTACTATAACAATGATTCCAGACACAAATGCAATCTCAATAGAAAGTTTAAGAGGTGACCAGAAATCAGTACTCATTGATTAATGAGCTCCTTGAAAGCCGTATTTTTTAAATACCTTCATCGCTTCATCACTTTGTAAATAGTTATAAAAATCTTCCGCTTCTTTTACATGCTTACTATCTTTGATAACACCTACAGGATAAATAATAGGTGTATGTGTATCTCCTTTAGCTGTTGCAACGACATCGACTTTGTCTGAAACAAGGGCATCTGTTTTATAAACGATACCTGCATCAACATTTTCAGTTTCTGAATAAGTAAGTACTTGTCGTACGTCTTTTGTATACACAACTTTTGATTCTAGATCTTCCCAAAGTTTCATGTTTTTCAATGTTTCTACACCATACTTGCCAGCGGGCACCGTTTCGGGTGTACCAACGGCAATCTTATCAGCCTTCGTTAAGTCCTCAAAAGATTGAATCTGTTTTTCATTTTTCTTAGGAACGATTAAAACTAATTCATTAGCTAAAAGGTCAGTTCCTTGTTTATTGTCAATTAACCCTTTTTCTACTAGTCCATCAAACTTATCTTCTGCTGCTGAAAAGAAAAGATCTACAGGAGCACCTTGTAAAATTTGTTGTTGTAATGCTCCAGAGCCACCAAAGTTATAGGTGATTTTGATATTAGCGTGTTCTTTTTCATAGTTTTTTTGAAGTTCTTCTAGTGAATCTTGTAAACTAGCTGCTGCGGAAATCGTTAATTCAACTTGTTCGTTTGTTTTCGTGTTGCTTCCTTGGCTACCACAACCTGCTAAAATGCCAACAAGTAGTAATAATGAGGCTAATAAACTGTAAAACTTTTTCACTTTAATTTTACTCCTTTTATAACTCGTTATAACAAGACATAACTAATTATAATGAGTTATGTCTAAAAAAGAAATACCAAGTCGTTTAAAACTTTCAAGATGTTAAAAAAACATAATTACGTTAGTATAGTAATCAATAGAAGCATAGGAGGAGATTTTTTACATGTCACATGAACATTCCTATACGATTGAAGAGGTTGCACAACTATTAAAAGTTTCGAAATTAACGATCTATGACTTGGTGAAAAAGGGAGATTTACCTGTTTTTCGTGTAGGTCGACAAATGCGAGTAGATAGAACAGATTTACAATTGTATATTCAAAAGAGCAAAACTGGAGCAACTCCTACTCCGTCTACTACATCTACTACTATTACGACAAAAAATAAAAAAATTATTATTAGTGGACAAGATTTAGTATTAGACTTATTAGGGAAATATATTGAGAAAAAGCAATCAAATAAAGTATTGCGCTCACATGAAGGTAGCTTTAATGGTGTCATGGCGATGTATAACGGAGAATGTGATATTGCTAGTTTACATTTGTACGACGGTGATACGGGGAACTATAATACGCCTTATTTGAAAAAGATTTTTGTGAGCCATTCTTATATTCTCATCAATCTGATTTCACGCCGAGCAGGCTTTTATGTTCAAAAAGGAAATCCATTGCAAATTCAATCATTTGAAGATTTTAAGACCAAATCACTAAAATTGATGAACCGTGAGAAAGGCTCAGGTGCTCGTACTTTATTAGATGAACAATTACGCATTCACCATATATCTTCATCCTCGATTGAAGGGTATAACGAAGAAGAAATGAGCCATATCGATGTGGCTTCTGCTGTGGCAAATGGGTATGCGGATATTGGAATAGGCATTGAAAAAATATCTAAACTCATAGAGGTTGATTTTATACCACTTATTAGAGAACGTTACGATATCGTCCTTTTAAAAACACTTGAAAATCAACAACTGATTGAATCCGTAAAAGAGATTTTAAATTCACCAGATTTCCAATCAGCAGTAGCTGCACTGGGTGATTATGACGTCACACAAATGGGACAAATCATATATGAAACACCTTAATAAAGAATGACACTAATCCTCTTTGTGTAAGAGAATATGTTTTCATGATTTTAAGATGGAGTGTAGGAGGTCGTTCATGGAAGTTTGGGATGTTTACGATAAGAATAGAAATAAAACAGGTAAAAGTCATGTACGTGGAGCTAAGTTAGCAGATGGTGATTATCATATAGTTGTACATGTATGGATAAGGAATAATAAGGGTGAAATTCTTTTAACGAAAAGACATCGGGATAAATCTTACCCTAATTTATGGGAATGTCCAGGAGGTTCTATTTTAGCAGGTGAAAGCAGTCTCGATGGTGTTATAAGAGAAGTAAAAGAAGAAATCGGGATAAATTTATCTAGGTTGAACGGTAAAATGATAAAGAGTGAACGTAGGGATACGTACAATGATTTTTACGATGTATGGCTTTTTGACCAAAGTTTTGAAATTACAGAAACAGTACTACAAGAAGATGAAGTGACCGATATTAAATGGGTAACAAAGTCTGAGCTTGAAAATATGTATAATTCAAAATATATAGTACCAACTCTTGAATATTTTAGATTAATCTTATAACCACTCTATGATGATCTTAAATGTGAAGGATATAAATGTCAACACCAATATGTACATTTTCGCTCGTTTAAGGATGTACAAAATTACTCGTTTTCCGAGGTTAAATGATGCTTTAATCGGTATGAATCACCGACGATTGTAACAACGCTAGCGTGATGTAAAATACGATCTAAAATTGCATTCGCTAACTTCGGTTCAGGGAATATTTCATCCCATGATTTGAAGTTCACATTCGTTGTGAAAATCGTGCTACGTTTCTCATAACGGGCATCAATGAGCTGGAAAAACAGTTTCGCATCCTCTGGATCGATTGGTAAATAACCGATCTCATCAATGATTAGTAATTTATATTTCGTATAATGCTTTAAACGGCTCTCTAAGCGATTTTCTAAGCGAGCTCTCTTCAGATTCTGAATTAAGTCATGGCACTTAATAAAAT